>NZ_JBAMDI010000056.1:0-67355 GCF_036961695.1 Pseudomonas sp. CGJS7
AGGAGCGGGTTTACCCGCGAATACGGTGGTGGCGGCAACGGTGAACGGCTGATGGAGATTGGCCAGCAGGCCCGGCCCTTTCGCGGGTAAACCCGCTCCTACGAGGGACCACGCTGAACCTGAAGACAAAAAAACCCGCCTGCCGGTCAGGGCAGGCGGGTTTTGGCTACAGCTCCAGTATCAGTACGACAGGCCGAAGTGCTCTTCGTCCATCGCCATCAGGTTGTTGGCGCCCGACAGCATGGTCGCCACATGGGTACGGGTACGCGGCAGGATGCGCTGGAAGTAGAAGCGGGCAGTCTGCAGCTTGGCGGTGTAGAACGCCTCCTCGCTGGTACCGGCTGCCAGTTTCTCGGCGGCCAGGCGGGCGATGTCGGCCCAGAAGTAGGCCAGGCAGGCATAGCCGGAGTACATCAGGTAATCGACCGAAGCCGCACCCACTTCTTCACGGTCCTTCATGGCAGCCATGCCCACTTTCATGGTCAGCTCGCCCCACTCCTTGTTGATGGCCGCCAGCGGTTCGACGAACTCCTTGACCGCTTCGTTACCTTCCTGCGCCTGGCAGAACTTGTGCACGATCTTGGTGAAGCCCTTCAGTGCTTCGCCCTGAGTCATCAGCACTTTACGACCGAGCAGGTCGAGGGCCTGAATACCGGTAGTGCCTTCGTACAGCATGGAGATACGGCTGTCGCGCACGTTCTGCTCCATGCCCCATTCGGCGATGAAGCCATGGCCGCCGTAGATCTGTACGCCGTGGTTGGCGGCTTCGAAACCGACTTCGGTCATGAATGCCTTGGCGATCGGGGTCAGGAATGCCAGCAGGGCGTCAGCCTTCTTGCGCTCTTCTTCGTCCTGGCTGTACTTGACGATGTCCACCTGCTTGGCGGTGAAGTAAACCATCGCGCGGTTGCCTTCGGCGAAGGCCTTCATGGTCAGCAGCATGCGACGCACGTCCGGGTGGACGATGATCGGGTCCGCGGCCTTGTCCGGTGCTTTCGGGCCGGTCAGGGAACGCATCTGCAGGCGCTCACGGGCGTACTTCAGGCCACCCTGGAACGCCACCTCGGCGTGGGCCAGGCCTTGCAGCGCGGTCCCCAGACGAGCAGTGTTCATGAAGGTGAACATGCAGTTCAGGCCTTTGTTGGCTGGGCCGATCAGGTAGCCGGTGGCAGCATCGAAGTTCATGACGCAGGTAGCGTTACCGTGGATGCCCATCTTGTGTTCGATCGAGCCGCAGCTCACGCCGTTGCGCTCGCCCACGCCGCCCTCGGCGTTGGGCAGGAACTTCGGCACGATGAACAGCGAAATCCCCTTGGTACCGGCCGGTGCGTCCGGCAGGCGGGCCAGGACGATATGGACGATGTTGTCGGCCATGTCGTGCTCACCGGCCGAAATGAAGATCTTGGTGCCCGACACTTTGTAGCTGCCGTCGGCCTGTGGCTCGGCCTTGGTGCGTAGCATGCCCAGGTCGGTGCCGCAGTGCGGTTCGGTCAGGCACATGGTGCCGGTCCACTCGCCGGACACCAGCTTGGTCAGGTAGGTGTGCTGCTGCTCGGCAGTGCCATGCGCAGAAATAGTGTTCATCGCGCCATGCGACAGGCCTGGGTACATACCCCACGACCAGTTCGAGCCACCGACCATTTCGCTCAGGGCCAGGCCCAGCGACTCTGGCAGGCCTTGGCCGCCATGCTCGACGTCATGTGCCAGGCTCGGCCAGCCGCCTTCGACGAACTGCTGGTAGGCTTCCTTGAAGCCGGTTGGGGTTTTCACCCCCGATTCGCTCCAGGTGCAGCCTTCCTGGTCACCCACGCGGTTCAGCGGCGACAACACCTGCTCACAGAACTTCGCGCCTTCTTCAAGGATCGCGTCGACCATGTCGGGCGTGGCGTCCTGGCAGCCCGGCAGGCTCTGATAGTGCGCCTCATAGCCAAGCAGCTCGTCGCGAACGAAGCGGATATCACGCAAGGGGGCTTTGTAGTCAGGCATTGCGATGAACCTCTAGGTGAGTTCTGTGGGGTGACCCGCGCTTGGCGGAAGCCGATCAAACAGTTGTTTGAAACTTACGTTTAGCTCAGCTTTCTGTCAAGGATGGACTATGGTGCCATTTACGCCACGAAAAATGGCAAATACGCCAACGCTCGGCAAAACGCCTGTAGGAGCGGGCTCGCCCGCGGATGCGTCCAACCAAACCAGACTGCTGTCTGATCGGACGCATTCGCGGGCAAGCCCGCTCCTACAAGGGCAGGCGCTGAAATAGGGGATGACGCAAGTGTTCAGGCGTAGGTGTCGATGATCCGGCCAAGCATTTCGTCGGATGCCTTGGCGACCTTTGCGCCGAGTTCGACTTCGGTCTTGCCCACCGCCTGTTGCACGACACTGGTGGCCAAGTCCATCTGCTGGCTGCGGTCGACCGCGCGCAGGCGTTCGGCCTGAAAATCGCTGGACTGGCTAGTGGCGGTACGTTCGGCAGTGGTGTTGGCGATCTGGCTGGCGGCCTGATCGACGCGGTTCTGGCCGGTCTGGATTGCGCTCAGGCCCGCGTAGTAGGCGGAGCTACCGGTGATTTCCATGTCAGGACTCCATTGACGCTGGATGACGAACAGCCCCAATTAAAACAGGCTGGGGGCAAAAAGGCCCGTTTAAATCCCTAATGGCTCAATGCCAGTTGATAGGCCTTGGGTATTCCTGCTCTGGCCACTTCGCGGTTAAACCCGCGCCCACAACGGTATGCGTTCTCTCGTAGGAGCGGGTTTACCCGCGAAGAGGCCGGGCCTGCATCACACTAATCCAGCAGATCCAGCTGCAGATGCTCCGCCACCATGTCGGCACTGGCCTGCTTGAGCTTGGGCACCCGCCCCAGGCAAGGCGCCGGCAAGCGCTCTGCCAGGCTGGCCAGGTTCTCTTCCAGGCGTGAGGTGCGCGGCTCGATGATGTTTGCCACCCAACCCGCCAACTGCAGCCCATCACGCTCGATCGCTTCGGCGCTGAGCAAGGCATGGCTGATGCAACCCAAGCGCACGCCTACCACCAGAATCACCGGCAACCGCAGGGCAACGGCAAGGTCGGACAGGTTCTCCAGGCCCGACAGCGGTACGCGCCAGCCGCCGGCCCCCTCTATCAAGGTGAAGTCGGCATTTTGTTGCAGCACATTGCGCATCGCCGCGAGCAGTTCTGGTACAGCCAGCGTCACCCCTGCCTCGCGCGCCGCCACATGCGGGGCTATAGCAGGCTCGAAGGCAAACGGATTGACCTGCTCATAGGGCAGCTTGACCGTGCTTTCGTCGATCAGCGCCAGGGCATCGCTATTGCGCAAGCCTTTCGGCGTCATCGTGCAGCCCGAGGCCACCGGCTTGGCACCCAGCGTGCTCATGCCCTGCAAACGCGCCGCATGCAGCAGGCCGGCAGCGATGGTGGTCTTGCCGACATCGGTATCGGTACCCGCAATGAAAAAGGCCTGGCTCATCGTGCTCCCCTTACACCTGTGGCTTGCGCAACACACCATAGACCACTTGATAGGTGGCTGGCAGCCCCGCAGGCTGGCGAAATGCCTCATAGGCCTGCAACAGGCCCTGCATTCGCGCCCGGCCGGTGAGGCCGGAAGGTCGCCCAGGGTTCAGATTGTGCGCCCCCAACGCCTTCAGTTCGTGGGTCAGGCTGCGCACATCCGGGTAGTGCAGCACATGCGGGCACCGCTCCAGCTCAAGCTGTTCAAAACCGCTGGCTGCGCACAGGCGCTGATAGTCTTCGAAACGGCGGAAGCGGTTTACATGCACCAGGCCATCCACCGCCTGCCAGCTGGCGCGCAGTTCGTCGAGAGTGCCCACGCACAGGCTGCTGAAGGCCAGTACTCCACCTGGGCGCAGCACCCGCTGCGCCTCGGCCAGCACACTGGCGAACTGATCGCACCACTGCACCGCCAGGCTGGAAAACACCAGGTCGACACTGGCATCGCGCAGCGGCAGACGCTCGGCGTCGCCAACCACGTGATACTGCGCACCACCCTTTACATGACGGGCATGAAGCAACATGCCTTCGGCTATATCCACCGCCACGCCGCTGGCCTGGACGAAACGCTCGGCCAGCATGCGGCTGAAATGGCCGGTGCCACTGCCCAGGTCCAGCCATTGTGACGGCTGCAGGCCTGCCGGCAACTGCTCCAGCAGGCTCAGGCCTACAGCGCGCTGAAGGGCCGCCACGCTGTCGTAACTGGCCGCGGCGCGGGAGAACGAGGCCGCCACCTGGCGCTTGTCGGGCAATGCGCCGGGCAGGGTCGGACGGGAAAGGTCAGTCATCGCCACTCTCATGCAGAAAACTCTTGATGCCCGCCGCCAGCTCCTGCGGGTACTCCAGCAGGAACGCGTGGGAACTGTCTTCGACCAGGCCCACTTCTACATCGGGCAACAGCTCGCTCAACGCCTTTGCCGCCTCTGCCGGCACTAGCGCGTCGCTGCCGGCGAACAGGTGCAGCTGCGGGCCACCATAGGCCTGCAAGGCTTCACGGGTGTCCAGCTTGGCCAGCACTTCAAGGCCAGTGGCCAGGTACAACGGGTCGGTATCCGGCACACCGACACCCAGTTGGCGCAACAGGGTGCGCGGCTGCAGGGCGCCATCGCTGCACAAGGTACGGAAGCGCTTGAGGGTGACCTGGGTGTGGTTGCGGCAGCCGTCGAGGAAGGTGCCGAAGGTGTCTTCGGCCATGCCATGGGGCCAATCTGGCCGGGCCAGGAAGCTGGGGTTGCTGGCCAAGGTCAGCAGCCCGCAGCAGTGGTCGCCACGCTTGTGCGCCAGCGCGCTGGCCAACATGCCACCCAGTGACCAGCCACCCAGCCAGACATCGTTGGGCAGCTTGCGGTCCAAATGATCGATCCAGGCCTGCACATCGCTGTGGGCCAGTTCTGGCAGGGGCATCAGCTCTACCTGCAGGCGGGCGTCCTGGGCTCGCAGGCTAGCGGCCAGCGGCTCCAGCGCAGCAGTTCCCAAGCCCCAGCCGGGCAATAGAACAAGTCGATTACGCATCGGCGTTCTCCAACTGTGGATAACACTCGGCCAATGCATTCAACAATAGCTGCACCTGCGCCTCGCTGTGTGCGGCGCTCAGGGTTACCCGCAGGCGTGCGCTGCCAGCCGGCACGGTGGGTGGGCGGATGGCCGTCACCAGCAAGCCGCGCTCACGCAGCAGGCGTGACAGGCGCAACGCCTGCGCACTGTCACCGATCACGATAGGCTGGATCGGCGTCGGGCTGTCCATCAACTGCAGCCCCAGCTGCTGCGCGCCTTCTCGGAACTGGCGAATCAAGGCTACCAGGTGCTCACGACGCCAGGTTTCGCGGCGCAGCAGCTCCAGGCTCTTGAGTGTGGCGCAGGCCAGCGCCGGTGGCTGGCTGGTGGTGTAGATGTAGGGGCGGGCGAACTGCACCAGCGCCTCGATCAGCTCTTCGCTGCCAGCAACAAAGGCGCCCGCAGTGCCGCAAGCCTTGCCCAGCGTGCCGATCAGCACCGGTACGTCATCCACGCCCAGGCCAAAGTGCTCGACGATGCCGCCGCCCTGTGCGCCCAAGGTACCCAGGCCATGGGCATCGTCAACCATCAGCCAGGCTCCGCGGGCACGGGCGACATCAGCCAGCGCCGGCAGATCGGCGAGGTCACCGTCCATGCTGAATACGCCATCGGTCACCACCAGGGTATTGCCGACTGCCTTGTCCAGGCGGCTGGCCAGGCTGGCCGGGTCGTTATGCAGGTAGCGGTTGAAGCGGGCACCACTGAGCAGCCCGCCATCCAGCAACGAGGCATGGTTAAGGCGGTCTTGCAGTACCGTGTCGCCCTGCCCCACCAGCGCGGTGATGGCGCCCAGATTGGCCATATAGCCGGTGGAGAACAACAGGGCGCGCGGGCGGCCGGTGAGTTCAGCCAGTGCCTCTTCAACCTGATGGTGCGGGGTGCTGTGGCCAACCACCAGGTGCGAGGCACCACCACCCACACCCCAGCGCTCGGCGCCGGCCTGCCAGGCGGCGATCACCTCGGGGTGGTTGGCCAGGCCCAGGTAGTCATTGCTGCAGAAGGCCAGCAACCGCTGGCCGTCGACCACCACTTCCGGCCCTTGCGGGCTTTCCAGCAATGGCCGCTGCCGATACAGGTCTGCGGCGCGCCGTTCGGCCAGGCGCGCTGCCAGGTCGAAAGCCATATCAGGCTGTCGCGGCGTCGTAGAACATCTCGCTGCTGCGCTGCTCGACCAGCGCTTGCTCGATGGCTGCCTGGTGCACTTCGTCGGCGTGCTCTTCACGCGCTTCGGGCTTGATGCCCAGGCGTGCGAACAGCTGCATGTCCTTGTCGGCCTGGGGGTTGGCAGTGGTCAGCAGCTTTTCGCCGTAGAAGATCGAGTTGGCGCCCGCCATGAACGCCAGGGCCTGCATCTGCTCGTTCATCTGCTCGCGGCCGGCGGACAGGCGCACGTGAGACTTGGGCATGAGGATACGGGCCACGGCCAGCATACGGATAAAGTCGAACGGGTCGACGTCCTCTTCCTCAGCCAGCGGCGTGCCGGCCACCTTGACCAGCATGTTGATCGGCACCGACTCCGGGTGTTCCGGCAGGTTGGCCAGCTGGATCAGCAGGCCGGCGCGGTCATCCAGCGATTCACCCATGCCCAGAATGCCACCAGAGCAGATTTTCATCCCGGCGTCGCGCACGTAGGCCAGGGTCTGCAGGCGCTCGCTGTAGGTACGCGTGGTGATGATGCTGCCGTAGAACTCCGGCGAGGTGTCGAGGTTGTGGTTGTAGTAGTCCAGACCAGCCTGGGCCAGGGCTTTGGTCTGCTCCTGGTCGAGTTTGCCGAGGGTCATGCAGGTTTCCAGGCCCATGGCCTTAACGCCTTTGACCATCTCCAGCACGTAGGGCATGTCTTTGGCCGACGGGTGCTTCCACGCCGCCCCCATGCAGAAACGGGTAGAACCGATGGCTTTGGCGCGGGCAGCTTCTTCCAGCACCTTCTGCACTTCCATCAGCTTCTGTTTCTCCAGCCCGGTGTTGTAGTGACCGGACTGCGGACAATATTTGCAATCCTCCGGACAGGCGCCGGTCTTGATCGACAGCAAGGTCGAAACCTGCACGCGGTTGGGGTCGAAATGCGCGCGGTGCACGGTCTGCGCCTGGAACAGCAAGTCATTGAACGGTTGCTGGAACAGCGCCTTGACCTCGGCCAGGGACCAGTCGTGACGTGTTGTTGCAGTTGTGCTGGCGCTCATCGGCGTTTCCTTGTTTAGGCTGTAGCTGGCGCCGGGACAGGAAAGCCCGCCAGCGCATCACGGATAGCTCGCATAGTCATGGAAGGCCTATGAACTGTCAACTGCACTGGAAGCGACTGGTTTACAAGTGCTCACTTATTAATCAGAAGTGCTTGTTATGCGATGAACCTGCCGAGCAGCATTACCCGCTGTGCATCACCTGCGAACAGGCGCTGCCCTGGCTGGGTGATCAGTGCCGGCATTGCGCCCTGCCCTTGCCCATGGCCGGCTTGACCTGCGCCCCGTGTGGCCGCTGCTTGCCGGCCTTCGATCAGGTCATTGCCCTGTGGCATTTCGGCTTTCCGGTGGACACGTTGATCAGCCGTTTCAAGCACAATCGCCAATGGCCTTTGGGGCGCCTGATGGCTGAGCTGCTGGGGCAGGGGCTGCAGTATCGCTATGCCGAAGGGTTGCCTCGCCCTGACCTGCTGTTGCCTGTGCCTTTGGCCAGGCGTCGACTGCGCGAGCGGAGGTTCAACCAGGCAGGGATGCTTGGGCGGTGGTTGTCGTCGCACGTCGGGGTAACCTGCAACGAGCGTTTGCTGGCCCGCACCCGCGATACACCGGCACAGCAACATCTGGGCGCCAAGGCACGGCGGCGCAATTTGCGCCAGGCGTTCGCGGTAAAGGGCGAACTGGAAGGCAAGCATGTCGCCATCGTCGATGATGTGTTGACCACCGGTGCCACTGCGCAGGCTATCGCCCAGGCACTGCGCAAGGCAGGTGCGCGGCGGGTGGATGTGTATTGCCTGGCACGTACGCCCAAACCGGGGTATGTATGACCAGGCGCGACCTGCCCATTTGTAAAGCACCTTTGTATACGGAATACCCATGTCCCTACCCCCCGTTCTCACCCAGCACATCGCCCGCCGCCCACAGCGCATCGCGCTGCTGCAGCACATTGCCGAACAAGGCTCGATCACCCGCGCCGCCAAGGCCGCGGGTATCAGCTACAAGGCGGCCTGGGATGCCATTGACGAGCTCAACAACCTGGCCAGCCAGCCCTTGGTCAAGCGCAGCACCGGTGGCCGCGGCGGTGGCGGTGCGCACTTGTCGGCGGAAGGCGAGCGGGTGTTGCGCCTGTACCAAAGGCTGCAGGCCCTACAGGCACAAATCCTTGAAGCCGCCGAAGAATCCGGCGACCTCGACCTGCTCGGGCGCCTGATGCTGCGCACCAGTGCGCGCAACCAGTTGCAGGGCCAGGTCAGCGGTCTGCGCCCTGAAGGCCGGTATGACCGCGTCAGCCTGGCATTGGGTGGCGGGCTGGAGATCGATGCGCTGATCACCCACGACAGCACGGCGCGCCTGGAGCTGACAGTGGGAACAACGGTGGTGGCGCTGCTCAAGGCCGGGTGGGTGCGCTTGTTGGCGGAGGGGGAAGAGGCCGAAGCGGGGAGCAATTGCCTTTGCACGAAGGTGGAGGAAGTGCTGGCAGAGGTCGATGGGCCCAGTGAAGTCAGGCTGGCGTTAGGCAACGGGCAGACCCTGTGTGCAATGGCTGATGCGCACTGGTTGGCTGCCCAGCAGGTCGTGGATGGCAGTGTGGTACGGGTGCAGTTTCACCCGTCTTATGTGTTGATCGGGGTTCCCGCATAGTCTGGCCGCGCGGTGCGCGGTTCGCGGGCTTGCCCGCTCCCACAGGGACCGCACCACCCGATGCATCTGGGCCGTAATGTGCGGGCACGCCCGCGAAGGGGCCGGCACCGATATAAAGCGGTACCATGTCCCCACGCCGCTTACCCTCCGGAGCCACCATGTCCCACCCCTTCGACACCCTCACCCCCGACCTGGTCCTGGACGCAGTGGAAAGCCTGGGCTTTCTCAGCGACGCTCGGGTGCTGGCGCTGAACAGCTACGAGAACCGCGTGTACCAGGTGGGCATCGAAGACGCGCAGCCGTTGATTGCCAAGTTCTACCGCCCAGGCCGCTGGAGCGATGCAGCCATCCTCGAAGAACACGCTTTCACGGCCGAACTCGCCGACTGCGAAGTCCCGGTGGTTGCGCCCATGCAGCACGATGACCGCACCTTGTTCGAACACAAGGGCTTCCGCTTCACGCTGTTCCCCCGTCGCGGCGGCCACGCCCCCGAACCTGGCAACCTCGACCAGTTGTATCGCCTGGGCCAGTTACTTGGCCGCCTGCATGCCGTGGGCGCCAGCAAGCCGTTCAAGCACCGTGAGGCACTGGCTGTGGACAACTTTGGCCACGCCTCGCTGAACACCTTGCTGGAGGGTAATTTTGTCCCACGTGAACTGCTGCCGGCGTTCGAGTCCGTGGCCCGCGATCTGCTCAAGCGGGTGGAGGACATCTACGCTCGCACACCACACCAGCTCATCCGCCTGCACGGCGACCTGCACCCCGGCAACCTGATGCACCGCGACGAGGTGTACCACGTGGTCGACCTCGACGATTGCCGCATGGGCCCAGCGGTGCAAGACCTGTGGATGATGCTGGCCGGCAACCGCGAGGAGCGCCTGGGGCAACTGGCCGAGCTGATCGACGGCTACAACGAGTTCCACGACTTCGACCCGCGCGAACTGGCCCTGATCGAGCCTCTGCGTGCCCTGCGCCAGCTGCACTATAGCGCCTGGCTGGCAAGGCGCTGGGACGACCCGGCATTCCCGCCCAGCTTCCCTTGGTTCGGCCAGCCACGCTACTGGGGCGACCAGATTCTCGCCTTGCGCGAACAGATGGCTGCGCTGGATGAAGCTCCGCTGAAATTGTTCTAGAAGCACGCCCGCCTCTGTCTACAATAGGCGTCGCTTTATTTAGCAACCTAAGCAAGGATTCTGCATGCACGCCGCAAACCCGCGTCGCGGGTACATACTGGGCTTGAGCGCCTACATCATCTGGGGCCTTTTCCCCCTCTACTTCAAGGCAATCCAGAGCGTCCCGGCGGTGGAGATCATTGTCCACCGGGTGCTCTGGTCAGCACTGTTCGGCTCGCTGCTGCTACTGGTGTGGAAACACCCCGGCTGGTGGCGTGAGCTGCGCAACAACCCGCGCCGGCTGGGCATCCTGGCACTGAGCGGGGCACTGATCGCCGGTAACTGGCTGACCTACGTGTGGTCGGTGAACAACGGCCGTATGCTCGAGGCCAGCCTGGGCTATTACATCAACCCGCTGATCAACGTACTGCTGGGCATGCTGATTCTTGGCGAGCGCCTGCGCCGCCTGCAATGGCTGGCGGTGGGCATGGCTGCCGTGGGTGTGGCGCAGCAGGTGTGGCAAGTGGGCAGCCTGCCGTGGGTGTCGCTGGTGCTGGCGTTGAGCTTCGGCTTCTATGGGCTGATCCGTAAGCAGGCGCCGGTGGCTGCGCTGCCCGGCCTGGTGGTGGAAACCTGGATGCTGGTACCGCTGGCCCTTGGCTGGCTGCTACTGCACCCGACAGCGATGAGTGCCCAGGGCGCGTTCTATACCAGCAGCGAGGCGCTGTGGCTGATGGCGGCCGGGCCGGTGACGCTGGTGCCGCTGGTATGCTTCAACGCCGCCGCACGGCACCTGCCGTACACCACGCTGGGCTTCCTGCAGTACCTGGCGCCGACCTTGGTGCTGTTGCAGGCCGTAGTGCTGTTCGATGAGCATTTGTCGTCGAGCACCCTGGCGGCCTTCATGTTCATCTGGGCAGGTTTGGCGATATACAGCGTCGATGCATGGCTGAACTTGCGCAAACGTAGCTGATCAGAAAACGATCAAAACTCTGCAGGTCATGTAGCGCATGGCCTGCAGAGACATCTCCATAGGTTATCCACACCCTCGTCCCCGCGCTTTGTGCACAAGCTGCTGATAATTGGGCATTTTTTGAGCAAAACAGTACAAGGCACGTGATACCTGGGCTGGAGAGGTACACCCCCAGGTTATCCACAGGGCCTTCCCCGTGATATCGGGATAACCGCAGGTGGCCGCTTCGCACCCCATCAAGACACAAGCGGCCGTGTGTCGCGATTGGGCCGCAAAGCGGCCCCGGCAATCTCTGATCAATCCTCTGCCCGCAGCTTCAACTCCACCATCAAGTCATCCGCCAGGCTCTCCAGCCGCTGCTGCAGTTCTTCCAGCGGCAAGGTCAACGGCAACGCCAGCAATGCGTCGGCGTGGAACAACGGCTCGCTGCTCATCGGCGCCGGCCGCACTTCTGTGGAAAACCGCTCGACGTTTACCTGCAGCTCAGCCAGCAAGCGGGTAATGTCCCGCACGATCCCCGGCCGGTCGTTACCCACCAGCTCCATGGCAATTGGCTTCCAGGTGCACGACGGCTCAATCCCGCTCTCGGCGATCAGCACGCGAATGTCATACCTAGCCAGCCCCTGCAGCGAGGCCACAAGCTCGGCGTAATTCTCTGCCGGCACCGCCACCCGCAGAATGCCAGCAAACTGCCCGGCCATACGCGACATGCGGCTTTCCAGCCAGTTACCACTGTGGTCGGCGATGCACTGGGCAATACGTTCGACCTGGCCGGCCTTGTCAGGGGCAATTACAGTCAGTACAAGATGATCCACAAGCCCTTCCTCGTGTCGGACCGCGCCGGGCGGCAGAAAATCGGGGGATCGAGTCAGTATAGGCAAGGCGCGGCAACCTGCCGCAGGGCAATCTGCACAGCCAATCGTGTACTGTTTCAAGATTTATCTGGAACAATCCACCTGTTTTTTGCGAACATACCTACTCCCAGCGTGACCATACGCGACCAACGGGTCGCACAACGGCGCTTTTAGTCTGATTTTGCCCCGCCTACTGCTTCATGTAGTATCCCGTGGCGCGGACTACAAAACGTCGTTTGGATGTCTGCCAAGGCGCCTGTGAAAATACGCACACTGCCCGCCAGCCTGTCTGGCAGGCCGCACCCAGCCGCCCCCAAGCAACCCCGGGGGCATGCACTGGTGCCGTGTTTAGAGAAGCGCTACAGGCTTAATACAGAAGAGCGAAATAGCTGAGCAGAGTGAGGCAAGCAATGACTGGATACGTTCAAGTCGGTGGCCTTCAGGTCGCCAAGGTCCTGTACGACTTCGTGAACAACGAAGCCATCCCCGGGACCGGCATCGTCGCCGAGCAGTTCTGGGCGGGTGCAGAGAAGATCATCAATGACCTCGCTCCAAAGAACAAAGCCCTGCTCGCCAAGCGCGACGAGCTGCAAGCCAAGATCGACGCCTGGCACCAGGCACGCAAAGGCCAGGCCCACGACGCCGCAGCCTACAAAGCATTCCTCCAGGAAATCGGCTACCTGCTGCCACAAGCCGACGATTTCCAGGCCACCACCCAGAACGTGGACGAAGAAATCGCCCACATGGCCGGCCCACAACTGGTAGTGCCGGTGATGAACGCCCGTTTCGCCCTGAACGCCGCCAACGCCCGTTGGGGTTCGCTGTACGACGCCCTGTACGGCACCGATGCCATCAGCGATGAAGGCGGCGCCGAAAAAGGCCAGGGTTACAACAAGGTGCGCGGCGACAAGGTCATCGCCTTCGCCCGCGCCTTCCTCGACGAAGCCGCGCCACTGGCCGCCGGCTCGCACGTCGACTCCACGGGCTACCGCATCGAAGGCGGCAAGCTGGTTGTTGCCCTGAAAGGCGGCAGCAACACTGGCCTGCGCGACGATGCGCAACTGATCGGCTTCCACGGCGACGCCGCCGCTCCCACTGCCGTGCTGCTCAAGCACAACGGCCTGCACTTCGAAATCCAGGTCGATGCCAGCACCCCCGTCGGCAGCACCGACGCCGCTGGCGTCAAAGACATCCTGATGGAGTCGGCACTGACCACCATCATGGACTGCGAAGACTCGGTTGCAGCCGTAGACGCTGACGACAAAGTCATCGTCTACCGCAACTGGCTGGGCTTGATGAAAGGCGACCTGGCCGAAAGCGTGAGCAAGGGTGGCAAAACCTTTACCCGCACCATGAACCCGGACCGCGAGTACGCGGCGCCTAACGGCGGCAGCGTGACCCTGCACGGTCGTTCGTTGCTGTTCGTGCGCAACGTTGGCCACCTGATGACCAACCCGGCGATCCTCGATGCCCAAGGCAACGAAATCCCCGAAGGTATCCAGGACGGGCTGTTCACCAACCTGATCGCCCTGCACAACCTCAACGGCAACACCAGCCGCAAGAATACCCGCAGCGGCAGCGTGTATATCGTCAAGCCGAAGATGCACGGCCCTGAGGAAGTGGCCTTCGCCACCGAGATCTTCAGCCAGGTCGAAGACCTGCTGGGCATGCCGCGCAATACCGTCAAGGTCGGCATCATGGACGAGGAACGCCGTACCACGGTCAACCTCAAGTCCTGCATCAAGGCAGCCGCCGAGCGCGTGGTGTTCATCAACACCGGCTTCCTTGACCGCACTGGCGATGAAATCCACACCTCGATGGAAGCCGGCGCCGTGGTGCGCAAAGGTGCCATGAAGAACGAGAAGTGGATCGGCGCCTACGAAAACAACAACGTCGACGTTGGCCTGGCCACCGGCCTGCAAGGCCGTGCGCAGATCGGCAAAGGCATGTGGGCCATGCCTGACCTGATGGCCGCCATGCTCGAGCAGAAGATCGCCCACCCACTGGCCGGTGCCAACACCGCCTGGGTACCGTCGCCAACTGCCGCCACCCTGCACGCCCTGCACTACCACAAGGTGGACGTACAGGCGCGCCAGCGTGAACTGGCTTCACGTACCCCGGCGTCGGTGGACGACATTCTGGCCATCCCGCTGGCTGCCGACACCAACTGGTCGGCCGAAGAGATCCGCAACGAGCTGGACAACAACGCCCAAGGCATTCTCGGCTACGTGGTGCGCTGGATCGACCAGGGCGTGGGTTGCTCGAAGGTGCCGGACATCAACAACGTCGGCTTGATGGAAGACCGTGCCACCCTGCGCATCTCTGCCCAGCTGCTGGCCAACTGGCTGCGCCACGGCGTGGTCAGCCAGGAACAGGTGCTGGAAAGCCTCAAGCGCATGGCCGTGGTGGTCGATCAGCAGAACGCTGGCGACCCCCTGTACCGCCCGATGGCGCCGAACTTCGACGACAACGTGGCGTTCCAGGCGGCTGTGGAACTGGTAGTGGAAGGTGGCAAGCAACCGAACGGTTATACCGAGCCGGTACTGCACCGCCGTCGCCGCGAGTTCAAGGCGCGTAACGGGTTGTAAGCAGCATCTGCGCCAGGGGTGGGCCGTTTTACGGCCCCCCCCTGCGCATCATCCAATTTTCAGTTCTTTGTTCACCAGCTCCAACAGCTTGCCAAGATCCACCGGCTTGAGCAGGAAGTCCACCACCCCCAGGTGCATCACATCCACTGCCTCTTCCACATCGGTGTCGCCCGACACCACAATGATCGACAATGCCGCCCGCTCCGACGCACGAATCGTCCTGATCAAGTCCAATCCACTTTCAGGCTGCATGCGCAAATCGGTAATCATCAAGCCGATACGCTTCTGGTAGTGCAGGTACAACCTGGCTTCCTCGGCCCCATCCGCCCCCACCGCATCGATGCCCCGGCTTTTCAGGTACAGGATCAGCGCCTCCCGGTTAACCGCGTTGTCATCCACCACCAGCACCAACGGTTTGGCTGCCACAGGCGCACTTTGGTTTATCACGGCCAAGGCCTCGCGCTCGGCGTCGCTCAGGATGTCGGTGTGCTCAGGCATGCTCATCTCGTCAAAAAAATTCCGCTTCAGCATTAGGACCGCATTACTCGCGTAACCCGTTTCGCCTTTCGTCGGGTCTTTGACAAGGGCGCTCATAGACTTACGTCCAATGGGCACCACCCCGCCGCAAGCCGACCATGGAGGCAGAGAACAACATGGCCGGTACCTATATATAGATATATATAGTTCGGCATAGCGATACGGTCAGTTTCATGAGCAAAAAGGACGCCTACAGCCAGGCGGGCAAGACAGCGGTACTGCAAAACATCCAAGGCACATTGCAGTTCCTGCAGCGCTTTCCGCCGTTCAATCAGATGGAGCACAGCCACCTGGCCTTCTTGGTCGAGCAGTGCCAGCTGCGCTTCTACGCCTGCGGTGAAAGCATCGTCAAACCTGCCGACGGGCCGGTCGAGCACTTCTACATCGTCAAGCAGGGCCGCGTGGTTGGCGAGCGCCAGCACCTGGCCAAACCAGGCGTCGAGACCACGTTCGAGATCACCAGCGGCGAGTGCTTCCCGCTGGCAGCCCTGCTGGGTGAGCGGGCAACCCGCACCGAGCACCTGGCCGGGGAAGACACCTTCTGCCTGCAACTGAACAAGGCCGCATTCATCCGTGTGTTCTCGATGTCTGATGTGTTTCGGGATTTTGCCCTGCGCGGTGTCAGCAGCCTGCTTGATCAGGTCAATCAGCAAGTACGCCAGCGCGCTGTGGAAACCCTCGGCACCCAGTACTCGCTGAACACCCCCCTGGGTGAACTGGCCATGCGTCACCCGGTGGTGTGCAGCGCCAATACCCCCCTGCGCGAAGCCGTGCGGCTGATGCACGAGCAACAGGTAGGCAGCATCGTGGTGGTCGACCCGCAGCGCTACCCCATCGGTATCTTCACCTTGCGCGACCTGCGCCAGGTGGTGGCGACAATAGATGCAGACCTGGGCGCCACCATCGACCGGCACATGACCGCAAAACCGTTCTACCTCCCACCCCAGGCCAGCGCCTTCGATGCCGCCATGGCAATGACCGAGCGGCATATTGCCCATGTATGCCTGGTGGAAAACCGGCGCCTGTGCGGCGTGGTTTCCGAGCGCGACCTGTTTTCCCTGCAACGGGTCGATCTGGTTCACCTGGCGCGCACCATACGCCATGCGCCACGCCTGGATACGCTGGTTTCACTGCGCGGCGAAATCAGCCAGCTTGTGGAACGCATGCTGGCCCATGGCGCATCGTCGACGCAGATCACCCAGATCATTACCTTGCTCAACGACCATACCGTGTGCCGGGTCATCGAACTGGCCTTGGCCGAACGTGGCGACCCAGGCGTGCCGTTCAGCTGGCTGTGCTTTGGCAGCGAAGGGCGACGCGAGCAGACCCTGCACACCGACCAGGACAACGGCATCCTCTTCGAAGCGGTCGACAGCGCCGAGGCCGACGCCATCCGCGCTCGCCTGCTGCCGCTGGCGCAATACATCAACCAGTGTCTGGCCCAGTGCGGTTTCACCCTGTGCATGGGTAACGTCATGGCCGGCAACCCCGAACTGTGCCTGTCGCGCAGCGAGTGGGCGCGGCGCTTTGCCGGGTTTGTTCGCGAAGCCAGCCCGGAGAACCTGCTGGGCTCGAGCATCTACTTCGACCTGCGTGTGGTGTGGGGCGACGAGCAAGGCTGCGAGCAGCTGCGCCAAGGCCTGCTGGCACAGGTAGCCGACAACCGCATCTTCCAGCGCATGATGGCTGACAACGCCCTGCGCCAACGCCCGCCGGTGGGCCGGTTGCGCGAGTTCGTGCTGACACGCCAGGGCAACGACAAGGCGGCGACCCTCGACCTCAAGGTCCAGGGCCTGACGCCCTTCGTGGATGGTGCCCGTTTGCTGGCCCTGGCCAATGGCATAGCTGCCTGCAATACCCTGGAGCGCCTGCGCCAACTGGTAGCCAAGGGCGTGATCGAACCGTTGGACGGCGCCGCCTATGAAGAGGCCTACCACTTCATCCAGCAAACCCGCATGCAGCAGCACCAGCGCCAGATACGCGACAACCTGCCTTACTCCAACCGGCTCGACCCGGACAGCCTCAACCACCTGGACCGGCGCATCCTGCGCGAGTCCCTGCGCCAGGCCCAGCGCCTGCAAAGCAGTCTGGCCTTGAGGTACCAGTTGTGAGCCTGTTCGCCTGGCTGCGCCCCAGCGCGCCCGAGCTGGACCACACCACACGCCAGCGCCTGGCCCGGTTGCCCAAGCCCGTACCGCTGGGGGTATGTACCCTGCGTGAGCAGCGCTGGGTGGTGCTGGACCTGGAAACCAGCGGGCTCAACCCCAACCGTGATCAGGTACTGTCGATCGGGGCGGTGGCCATCGAAGACGGTGCCATCGACTTTGCCCAGCAGTTCGAACGCACATTGCACCGGCCTTTGCAGAAGACCAACGCCAGCGTACTGATCCACGGTTTGGGCCCCAGCGCCCTGGCTGCCGGTTGCGACCCGGCCGAGGCCCTGCTGGATTTGCTCGATTTCATTGGCAACAGCCCGGTGCTGGCGTTTCACGCGCCATTCGACCAACGCATGCTGGCGCGTGCGCTGAAAGAGAGCCTGGGGTACCGCTTGCAGTCGCCGTTCCTCGATATCGCCGAGCTGGCGCCGATGCTCAACCCCGACACCGTGCTGCGCGAGGCCGGGCTGGATGACTGGGTAGCGCGGTTTGGCTTGCAGGTTGAAGAACGCCATCATGCCAGTGCCGATGCCCAGGTGACCGCAGAACTGGCGCTGATCCTGTTCAGCCAGGCCCGGCGCCAGCAGCTGGACAGCCCGCTGCAGCTGGAGCAACGGTTGCGCGGATGGCGACGGCGCAAGATGCAGAGTCATGGTTTGTAGGGATAGGCACTGAAAATTCCAAGGCATACCCTTCAGCCTTTTCCATGATGGCGATCCGATAAGCGTCCATTGCACCCACCCCCTCCCCTCTGCAACAATCGCGAATAATTATCGTTAGTTAATGCATTCGTTCCGGGGGGACGCTGCTTGTCTTCTGCACAAAGCCCACACGCCGATCTGGTCGGTGCGCTGTACCGCGACCACCGCGGCTGGCTGCTCGCCTGGCTGCAACGCAGCATGGCCTGCCGCCAACGTGCTGAAGACCTGAGCCAGGACACCTTCGTGCGCCTGCTTGGTCGTGAGCAACTGGACACACCCCGCGAACCCCGCGCGTTTCTGGCCGCCGTGGCCAAGGGGCTGATGTTCGACCACTTCCGCCGCGCCGCGCTGGAACAGGCCTACCTGGCCGAGCTGGCACTGATCCCTGAAGCCGAACAGCCCTCGCCAGAAATGCAGCACCTGATCCTTGAAGACCTCAAAGCCATCGACCGCCTGCTCGGCAAGCTGTCGAGCAAGGCTCGCGCGGCGTTTCTGCACAGCCGTCTGGACGGCATGGGCCATGCCGAAATTGCCGAGCGCCTTGGCGTTTCGGTATCGCGGGTGCGCCAGTACATCGCCCAAGGCATGCGCCAGTGCTACGTGGCCTTGTACGGGGAGCCGACGTGAGCAACCTCCCGGTTTCGTCCCGGGTCCTGGAAGCCGCGATTGCCTGGAAACTCAGCCTTGGCGACAGCAGCGGCACGCCTGATGAACGCAATGAATTCATGCGCTGGCATGCCGCCAGCGAAGAGCACGCACGTGCCTGGCGCCAGCTCGGCGCCATGGACCAACGCGTTAGCGCGGCGGCTGGCCCGGCACGCCAGGCGCTGCTGCAATCGCGCGCCAGCCTGCGGCGACGCATTGGCAAGGTTGGCGGCGGGCTGGCCGGCACATTTCTGCTCGGCGCGCTGCTGGCATGGGTCGGCGCCCCGTCGCTGGCACCCAGCTACTGGCTGGCCGACCAGCGCACCGCCACGGGTGAATTGCGCACCTTGCGCCTGGAAGACGGCACACTGCTGAGCCTGAACACCCACACCGCCGTGGACATCGACTACGCCGGCGCGCAACGGGTGATCGTGCTGCACCAGGGCGAAATCTCGGTCGAAACCGGCCACCAGGACCCGCGCCCGCTGCTGGTACGCACTGAAGACGGTCGCTTGCGGCCACTGGGCACGCGCTTCCTGGTGCGCCGCGAAGCCGGCGGTACGCGCCTGGAAGTGCTGCAAGCCTCGGTCGCCGCCATGCCGCATGACAGCGGCGACGAACAGGTGCTGCGCGAAGGCCAGCAGGTGTTGATGAACGCCAATGGCCTCGGCGAGGTTGGCACGGTGCCTGCCGGTGCC
Source organism: Pseudomonas sp. CGJS7 (assembly GCF_036961695.1). Taxonomy (NCBI): domain Bacteria; kingdom Pseudomonadati; phylum Pseudomonadota; class Gammaproteobacteria; order Pseudomonadales; family Pseudomonadaceae; genus Pseudomonas; species Pseudomonas sp. CGJS7. The sequence continues at coordinate 19,141 of NZ_JBAMDI010000056.1, forward strand.
GATGCCTGGACCCGCGGCATGCTGGTGGTCGACAACGTACGCCTGGGCGACCTGCTCGCCACATTGGGCCAGTACCGCAGCGGCTACCTCGGGGTGGATGCCAAGGTCGCCGACCTGCGCGTGACCGGCAGCTTCCCGCTGACCAACACCGACCTGGCGCTGGCCTCGCTGGTGCCGGCGTTGCCGGTGAAGATCGAGCGGCATACCCAGTGGTGGGTAAACGTCACTTCCAAATAGGCCGGGCCTGCTGGCCAATCTCCACTAGCCGTTCAGCGTTGCTGCCACCACCGTATTCGCGGGTAAACCCGCTCCTACCACGGCGGTGGGCACACATCGCGGTCGTCGTAGGAGCGGGTTCACCCGCGAAGAGGCCGGGCCTGCTGGCCAATTTCCACCTGCCGTTCACCGTTGCCGCCACCACCGTATTCGCGGGTAAACCCGCTCCTACCACGGTGGTGGGCACACATCGGGGTCGTCGTAGGAGCGGGTTCACCCGCGAAGAGGCCGGGCCTGCTGGCCAATTTCCACTAGCCGTTCACCGTTGCCGCCGCCACCGTATTCGCGGGTAAACCCGCTCCTACCACGGTGGTGGACACACATCGCGGTCGTCGTAGGAGCGGGTTCACCCGCGAAGAGGCCGGTGCTGGCAAAATCCCATTAAATAATTCTCAATATTTTTCAGATTCACCCTGTCACTTTTCAGATCTCGCTCGGCAAGGAAGCAGCAAGCACTTACCCGTCGAGGAACCGCCGCATGTCCCGTGCCGTTGATCATATCCTGCGCCCCAGCCTGATGGCCCTGGCCATCGGCCTGGCTGCCCCGCTGACCAGCCCTGTCTTGTTCGCCGCCGAGCAATCCACGTCGCGCGCCTACAACCTGCCCAGCGCGCCACTGGCCACCACCCTCAACCAGATCGCCAGCCAGGCCGGCATTGCCTTGGCCATCGACCCGACACTGGTCAGCGGCCGCACCTCGGCCCCGGTCAGCGGCCAATACGACGGCCTGGGCGCCCTGCAAGCCGCCCTGAGCGGTACCGGCCTGCAGTTGCAGCAGAGCAGTGCGGGCAGCTACAGCCTGGTGGCCGTGCCGGATGGCACACTGGCCTTGCCGGAAACCACCGTGAATGCCACCAGCGCCAGCGAAAGCGCCTGGGGCCCGGTTGAAGGCTACGTGGCCAAGCGCACCGCTGCTGGCACCAAGACTGACACGGCACTTGTGGAAGTCCCCCGCTCCATCTCTGTCGCCACCCGCGAGCAAATGAAAGACCGCGGTGTACACAGCCTGGATGATGCAGTGCGCTACATGCCAGGCATCGTCTCCGCCAGCTTCGGCAGCGACACCCGTTATGACTGGATGCGCGTGCGCGGCTTCGAGCCAACGCAGTTCCTCGATGGCCTGCCGCTGCCCCGCGGCGTGTACGCCAACCCGAAAGCCGAAACCTGGAACCTCGACCGCCTCGCCCTGCTACGCGGCCCGGCCTCTTCGCTCTACGGCCAGACCCCACCTGGCGGCCTGCTGGACATGGTCAGCCGCCGCCCGCAAGCGGAAAGCGCTCACGAAATCGAGCTTCAATACGGCAGCGACAACCATCGCCAGATCAACTTCGCCAGCACCGGCAAGATCGACGATGAAGGTCGCTTTCTCTATGGCGTCAGTGGCGTTATCCGTGACAGTGGCACGCAAATTGACCACATTGACAACAAGCGCTACAACATTGCCCCAAGCCTGACCTGGAACATCGACGAAGACACGACGCTGACCTTCCTCACCCAGTTCACCCGTGACGATACCGGTGCCACCAGCCAGTTCCGGCCCATCCAGGGCACCAAGATCGACATGCCGTTCGGCAAGATCTCGCACCACAAGAACCTGGGTGACCCGGATTACGAGTTCTACGACCGTACTTACTACGCGCTGGGTTACGCCTTCGAACACCGCATCAACGACGTCTGGCAGTTCCGCCAGAACCTGCGCTACACCAAGTCAGACCTGTCGTTCCAGACCATCACCCCTGGCAGTTACTACGAGCCCGGCGGCCCGGTCAAAGACGATGGCACTGTCAGCCGCATGTCCACCAACACCGATGAAGACATCAGCCAGTTCGCGGTGGACAACAACTTCCAGGCGGACTTCGCTACCGGGGACATCAACCACACGCTGTTGATCGGCCTGGACCACCAGCGCATCAACACCAACTACCTGTCGATCTTCGACTTCAACGTGCCGGACAGCAACGTCAACAACCCGGTCTACGGGCTGCCGATCACTCGCCCGGATCGCTCGACCGCGTTTTACGACTACAACCAGAAAACCCGTCAGACCGGCCTGTATGTGCAGGACCAGATGGCGCTTGGTAACTGGCGCCTGACCCTGGGCGGTCGTGAAGACTGGGTGCACACCGGCACCAAGTTCTTCAACCAGGGCGATGCCACCAATACCCAGCGGGACAAGAAGTTCAGCGGCAACGCAGCCATCAGCTACGTGTTCGATTCGGGCTTCGTGCCGTACCTGTCCTATGCCGAGTCGTTCCAGCCGTCCAGCAATGCCAGTGTGTCGGCCTCGGACTCGTTCAAGCCCACCGAAGGCAAGCAGTGGGAGCTGGGCGTGAAGTATCAGCCGCCGGGGTCCAATACCCTGTTGTCGGCAGCCGTGTACGACCTGACTCAGAAAAACGTCTCGGTCACCAACACGGTCGGTGGTGTGACCATCACCAGCCAGACCGGTGAAGTGAAAGTCCGCGGCCTTGAGCTGGAAGCGGTTTCCGATGTGACCGACAACCTGAAGGTCATTGCCGCCTACACCCTGGCCAAGTCCGAGGTGCAGGACGGCGATTTCAAAGGTAACCGCCTGCAACTGATGCCTAACCAGCAAGCGTCCATCTGGGGCGACTACACCTGGCACTCGGGCGTACTCGACGGCTTCGGCATCGGCCTGGGCGCGCGTTATACCGGCAATACCTACGGCGACCAAGGCAATACCTACCTGGGCAAGGCCAAGGCCTACACCGTCTTCGATGGGTCGGTGCATTACGACCTGGGTCGCCTGAACGGCAGCCTGAAGGGCGCGTCGGTCGCGGTCACCGCCACCAACCTGCTGAACAAGGATTACCTCTCTACTTGTGACGCGTACTACTGCTACTACGGCGATGAGCGCAGCGTCGTCGCCAGCGCCACTTACAAGTTCTGAGTGAGCTGGGGCCGCCTTGCGGCCCCGGGTTCCAACCGACAACAATCGGTACCGTGATGAAGAGCCCCACCATTCGCCGCTGGTCCTTGATCCACACCTGGAGCAGCCTGGTCTGTACCCTGTTCCTGCTGTTGCTGGCAGTCACCGGCCTGCCGCTGATCTTCCACCACGAACTCGAACACCTGCTAGGCGACGCCCCTGAACTGCGTGAAATGCCGCCAGGCACCCCGCACCTCGACCTGCAGCAACTGGTGCTCAAGGCCGAACAACATCGCCCCGGCGAGGTCATGCAGTACTTCGGCTACGATGAAGACGAGCCCAACGGCGTGGTCGCCATTACCGCCGCCACCGCCGGCACCGACCCCAACCTGTCGCACACCTTCATGCTCGATGCACGCACCGGCGAGGCGGTGGCCATGCCGGCCGCCAATGGTGGATTCATGATGGTGATGCTGCGCCTGCATGTGGACATGTTCGCAGGCCTGCCGGGCAAGCTGCTGCTGGCCTTAATGGGCGTATTGTTCATTGTCGCGATTGTCTCCGGCACCGTGCTCTATGCGCCGTTCATGCGCCGCCTGGAATTCGGCACCGTACGCCACAAGAAATCCCGCCGCCTTCGCTGGCTCGACCTGCACAACCTGATTGGCGTGGTCACCCTGGCCTGGGCATTGACGGTGAGCGTGACCGGGGTAATCAGTGCCCTGTCCGACCTGGTCATCGCGGCCTGGCGCAACGACAGCCTGGCTGCGATGGTTGCCCCCTACCGCGACGCCCCGCCGCTCGTCGAGCGCGCCCCAGCCACTCGCCTGCTGGAAATTGCCGAGCAGGCCGCGCCCGGCATGCGCCCGGATTTCATTGCGTTTCCAGGCACGCGTTTCTCCAGCGAGCACCACTATGCGGTGTTCTTGAACGGTGCCACCCACCTGAGTTCGCACCTGTTCACGCCGGTACTGATCGATGCTCGCACCCTTGCAGTGACTGCCGTCGGCAACCGTCCCTGGTACATGGATGCCATGGGCCTGTCGCAGCCACTGCATTTCGGCGATTACGGCGGGCGACCGATGCAGATCCTCTGGGCGTTACTCGACGTGCTGACAATCATCGTGCTCGGCAGCGGCCTCTACCTGTGGTGGAGCAAACAGAGTAAACCCAGGGAGGCGCGCGCATGAGCCACAGGTCGCAACCCACTGCGCGCCTCTTCGCCTGGCCAGTGTTGATTGCCCTGCTTGGCTTCCTGGGCCTGTTCGCTGCGCTGCTCGGCGACGGTGGCTGGGACGTTCTGGCATGGGCCGGCCTGGGCCTGCCGGCCCTGCTGAGCCTGCGCGGGCTGCTCTGGCGTCGGGGGCGCTAGCCCGCTACCACCCCGCAACCGCAGGTATTGCCAAGCATGGGGTTTTCCTCAACCAAGGACCCGCCCCATGCGCCCCCTCGAACAACTGGAGCAGGTCGACCGACAGATCGGTGACCTGCTCGACGGCCTTCCGACCCTCGACCTTCAACAATCCATCAACCCCGACACACGCACCTGGCTGCACGGCGAACTGGCCAGCTTCTGGACCACGGCCGATGAGCATGGTGAAACCCCCAGACAAAAGCTGCTGGCACTGCGCAAGGCGCTGATGCTGGCCGAGGTTGAGCTGCGCCTGGGCGACCAGACCTTGGCCAACGGGTCAGCCGAGCAGCTGCGGGCCTGCCTGGAACAACCGCTACCCTCGCAGCGCAGGCATCTTCCACTGGCCAGCAGGCCACAGGTCTACCGCGTGCTGCTGGAAGGCATACGGCCCAACTGGCGCAGCTACCTGCCAGGCGCACTGATCATCGTTGCCGGTACCGCCGAAGGCCCTATGCTCACGCCTCAGGATGCCGCAGGCGCTGCCTTGCTGTGCAGCCTGTCACAAGGCATAGAGGCCTTCGACTCCCTTGCCGCACTGCATTTGGAGCTTTGTGAACGCCTGGAAGCCCCCCTCCAGAGCAGACCTCTGCTGCAGCTGTACTCTGACGCGCAGGCAGACCGCGCTCGCCGGTCACAGCGTCTGCGCTATGACTGGTACGCCGATAACCTGCTGGAGGCCCAGATCGACAGTGCGATAGAAGCCCAACGCCAACGCTTGAGTGACACCGGCTTGTGGAGCAACGCCTCACCCGACCAGCACACCCAAATACATAAAGCCTTGGCGCTATGGCACGAAGTCGGCGCCAAACCCATCCTGCAAACACGCTACTCCCAATTGCTTGAGAAGCACCTGCCCAACTGGCTGCGCAATACATCTGCGCAAGGCCTGAGCCATATGATGCAGGCCATGCAAACGCTGGTGGCAATCGCCGAGCAGGCTGCTGCCCCGGGAGTGCTGAGCCTTGACGACTTCAAGCAACGCAATAGCCTGCTGGCCTGGGCCAACGCACGCCTTCGCGAGCGCCTGAGCCATGACCTGGGGTACGACACAGATCCTCGCGAGATCAAGATCGTGGTCGTACGCGCCCGCCGCACGGGCGCCATCATGCATCCCTTCGCCCTCTCATCCTATGTCACCTATGTAGGCATGCGACGCGTGGGCCACGAGATGGTGGAGATGGTCGAGGAAATCAACACCCTCGAAGAGATCGCCCTCAAGAACTTGCCGTGGTTCGATACCGACTACTGGCTGACTGCCCGGGTGATCCATGCCCACGGCAAAGCCATGCCCGCCGGGCTCACGCCGCAGTATGTCAAGCACATGGTCCGGGAACTGAACGTGGGTGACAGCTACGCAAAGTACCTGCACACCCAACTGATCAGTTCCAGAGCAGGCAAATGGCGCCTGACTGCGCACAGCAAGGTCAACCGTGCACGCATGCACGCTGAAGCCGTGAAGGCGCGCTACGCCGGACACTTTGGCGAAGACCCTTTCGAACATGGCTACAACTGGGTGCGCGCAGTGCTGGACCAACCACACAATGCCTTGCGTGCGCCAGTAGCAGGCTACCCGGTCACTGTTCGGCAGTTGAACATCATGGGCCATACCCTGCAGGGCGTGCTTCTGCTCAACAGCCTCCCCTACAAGTCTCCGGCATGCGTGCTGTACACCCCGGATGCCCCGGACCGCAGGGCCTGGCGCCGTTTTCGCACGACCCGCGAACTGCTTCGCACATTGCGCCAACAGCCCACGTTGAGAGCATACGTAGCCCAGCGCCTGCCATTGCTGCCTGCCGCCACGGTGCAGCGGCTGCTGGAGAAGGGTCGCATGAGCACACATTTGACGACACCCGAGATCCAGGACGACCTGTTCTTCGTCTACTACATGGCCGAGGCCCGGGCACTGATTGCCCAGGCCGACGCCGACAGCATGACGACCAGGGAAGTGAATACGGAATCGGTCATGGCGTTGAGCTGGCGCTTGCTGGACTTCATCAGCCTGCTGCTGCCGAACCGGGCGCTGCTGGTGCTGTCGATCGGCCGCATGGCAATCGATATCTGGGACGGCGCCGAGGCCTTCAAGCAAGAGGATGTCGAGGGGGTGATGCGGCATGCCTATCAGGCGCTTAGCCACCTCAACGATGCGGGTACCAGTTTCATGGGTTCCAGAGTGCTACGCCGATCCCTGCGCGGGATCCCCAAACCACCGCCACTGCCGCTGCCCGCACGCCTCCAGGTACAACCGGGCAGCGGCAGCCTGCGCTATCGCATAGACGGTATCTACGGTGAAGGTGTCTACGAGCAAAGCTCGGCGTTTGGCGGGCAATCGCTGTACTTCGTCAAGGACAACGACAACCGCTATTACCGGGTCAGCTTCGACGGCTACCGCTGGCGAGCCATCGACCCTGACCAGCCAGATGCCTATCTGCAGCAACCGCTCAAGCGCAAAGCCGACGGGCAGTGGGTCATCGACTCACCGGTGCTCTGGTACGACGGGCTGCCCGACCTGAAGCAATTACTGCAGGACTGCTATCTACAAACGCCTGTGGCCGGCCTGCCGGTAAACATCGAACAAGGGCTTTTTCAGGCTGACGATCAGCTGTACCTGGCGCTCGAGAACGGGCAGTTGCCTGTGCGCCGCCACCTGCTGCCGGATCATTACCACTTGCAGATTGCCATCGCCAGCGACGCCGGCGTGGTGCCGTGGGCGGTGCTGCGCCACGAAAACGGCCAGTGGCTGATACGCGTTCGCCAGGCAGGGCGCAGCAGTGACTGGCTGACACTGCCAGATCAACCACCGCCGGCCCACTGACAGCCGGAACCGGCGGCCTCAGTCGACCAGTTTTGGCAACAGCCGGTCCAGCCGCTGATGCAAGGCACTGCCAGTGGGCCAGTTGCGCAGCAGCCGTGCCCGGTCACGGGCATAGGCCGGGGCGAAGCTGAGCTGGGTGGCGTGCTGGCACATGGCATCGAGGTCGATCAGCGACCACTGGCCGTTGTGCCAGAACAGGTTATGGCCTTTGAAGTCGCCGTGGCTGATGCGCTCTCGAATCAGCTGCTGCATCACGTGCACCAAGGCATCCACCTGCTCCTCGGGCGCATCGCCGCTTTCGACGTAGGGCGCGAAGCATGCCGTCAGGTCCGGGCCGTCGACATACTCGGTGACCAGGTAAGCACGGCTGCGCAGGCCCAGCACCCGCTGTTCCAGCACCGCGAGGGGGCGTGGCGTGGCGATGTCGAGGAATTCCAGGCGGTGGCCTTCAATCCAGGAATGCCAGGCCCGGCTCGGGCGCCAGAAGCGCTTGAACCAATGTGCGGTGTTCTTGATGTTGTAGCGCTTGATCACCAACTGGCGACCATTGACCTCGATGCGCGCCACACTGGCAGCGCCACCGGTCTTGTACAAATGGCCCTTGTCGATCAGCGCATCGGCCTGCTCCAGTACAGGCTGCATGGCCTCGACCTCACTGCGGCGGATCGCCTGCAAGCCCGAGAGGGTGCGCTGGACGCTGAACAGGCTGCACTCGCGGCCAGCCTTGTCCAGATAGTCCTTCTGGCGCCAGTTGCGTACCTTGTCCACCTGTTTCTGCAGCGCTTCCAGCGGCAAGGCATGCTCGGCATTGGCCAGCAGGTAATGCACCAGCAGCTCTTCGATGAACGGCTCCAGGCGCTTGGGCAACTGGGCGAAGAACACCCCGAGGTTTTCCAGCACGCGTGGACGCGACAACTGCTGACCGGGTGTTTCCGCCCTGATGCCCGCACCGTCGATCAGGTACAGCTTGCCGGCATGGCGCAGCAGGTTGTCCAGGTGCAGGTCTTCCTGCCAAAGGCCTCGGGCGTGCATGTGCGCCACAGCCGTGAGCGCTTCGCCCAGTACCAGGTGCTGCTCGTCCGCCAGCACAGGCAGGTTTTCCACTGCGGCCCAGGCATCGGCCAGGCTTTGGGCACCGTCAAGGAACTCGAACAGCAGCCAGCCGCCCTCGCCTTCCTTGAGGCCGTCGGCCACTAGCGTCGGTGTGGTCAGGCCTTGTTCGGCCAACAACTTCACACCCTGCAGTTCGCGCTGGAAATGCCGCGCGGCGTTACCCCCGACCAGCAACTTCGCCAGCACCGGTGTGCCACGCCAGACACCAGCGCCCACATAACGCTGGCCCGGTAGTACGCGCAGCAGGCTGAGCAATTGCAAGTCGGCGCTGCCGGCGGCATCAACCAACGTGATACTCAGGGGCAGCGCCGGGCTGCGCCCGGCATCCTTCAGTTCAGACAAACGCATCAGCGGGCCTCTTTTTGACGACGGCGTTGCGTCAGCCGTTGCAGCCAGGTGTCGACCAGCGCGCCGTCAGCCGGCTGCCCCAGGTAGGTAGCCAGCAAAGTACGTACATCCTGCACGCGCCAGGCCTGCGCGCGGCGCAGCAGCGGTTCCAGGTCCTTGAGGCGGTCACGCATGCCGAACAGCAGCGGCCGGGTCTTTTCCAGGTCGATCAATTGCGCGTCCCAACCCTCGCGGCGTTGACGCAGGAAAATGTGCTTGGGGTAGAAGCAGCCATGCACCTGGCCGGCGCTGTGCAGGGTACGCGCCAGCTGACCGCAGGCCTGCAGGATGCCAGTGCGCTCGGCTTCACCCAACCGCGGCCACTGCGCCAGCAGGCTGTCGAGGTCGGCCCACTCGTCCAGAGCGCGGGTCATCAGGATGGCCCGGTGCTTGCCGCCCTGCTTGCGCTCGCCGTAGAACACCGCCTGCAATGCCGGAATGCGCAGCTTCTGGTAGCGACTGATGTTGCGGAATTCGCGGGCGAAGGTGGGCTCGCCGAACGGCCGGTGCAAGGTACGGGTCAGGTAGTCGCTCTGGCGCTTGAGGTAGTAGCCTTTGCCTTCGAGTTCCAGACGGAAGACGCTGCTCCAGCCACCACGGCCGGTGTTGGGTTCGTCCACAGCATCAAGCTGCAGTGCCCACAGCGCCTCGAAGTTGTCCAGGCCATGGCGCTTGAGCAGCGCGAGGTCCGCGCTGGCCAGGTAATCGGTCATTCCCTTCCCTCGAAAAAGCCCAGTACCCGATGAATGCGCTTCTTGTCACGCACATTCAGGCGGTCGCGGCCACGGTATTGCAGGTAGAAGCGCAAGCGCTGGGTAGCTGACAGGTGGTATTTGGCCACTTTGTCCAGGCATGCCAGGTCCTTGATCATCCGGTGGCGCCACATGAAACCGCGCCAGAAGTCGCCGGTGGGGCAGTCGATGAAGAATAGCGTGCCTTGGTCATCGACCAGCAGGTTGCGCCACTTCAGGTCGTTATGGGCAAAGCGGTGTTCGTGCATGACCCGGGTATGGCGCGCCAGCTGACGGCTGACATGGTCGACCCAGGCGCGGTCGGCCAAGCGCGCATCGTTGTGTTCGGCCAGGGCCGACAGGTCTTCGGTGTGCGGCAGTTCACGGGTGATCATCGCGCCACGGCCAAAGGCCAGGCCGTTGCGCTCCAGGCCCCAGGCCACGACTTCGGCAGTGGGGATACCCCATTTGGCGAACTGCTTGAGGTTTTGCCATTCGGCCTTGATGCGTGGCCGCCCCAGGTACCGGCGCATGTGCTTGCCGGCCCCGGTGTAGCGCTTGACGTAGTAGTTGATCCCGTCACGCTCGATGCGTACCACTTCACTGAGCGGGTCGCGGGTCAGCCGTTCGCCCTGGAGGGCGAACACCGCGTCGAGGCTGCCGAAGTCCGCCGCCAGGTGTTCGTACCCCGGCGCCAGTGTCCAACTCGCCATCAGAGTGCATCCCCATAGCGTTGCTTGCGATCGTAGAGTTTCTGGGCCTTGCGCTCCAGCCAGGCGAGCAGCGCGGCTTCGTCCTTCAGCACCTGCCGCAGCGGACGCTGGAAGTAACCACGCAGGAAGCGCAGCTTGTCGCGTTGGGTCAGGCCGATGTCCAGGGCCGAAAAGTACAGCGCAGCCAGGTCCTTGTCGCGCCAGCGGCGGCTGATTCTGGCACGGGTTTGCGCGCGGTGCAGGTCGATCACCGACAGCTTGAAGTCATCCGCCGTCACCGGGCGGTCGGTGTGCAGCAGGAAATGGCAGATGTAGCAATCGCGGTGGTTGACCCCGGCGCGGTGCATCCCGCCGGTCATCTTCGCCACCTCGGCGATAAGTGCACGCTTCAGGCGCGGCTCGGGCGGCTGTTTGACCCAGTCGATGCTGAAGTCTTCCAGGCTGATGGTCGGCGCCAGCTCTTCGGTGATGATGAACGAGTGCTGTGCGGCCGGGTTGGTGCCACGCTCGCCGTAGGCGACTGCGGTCATGGTCGGCACGCCCACTTCATGCAGGCGTTGGATCGCCCGCCATTCCTGGCCGGCCCCGAGCACCGGCAACTTGGCGGTGAACAGGTTCTTGAAGATCTCGCCCCAGCCGATGCCACGGTGGATCTTGACGAAAAAGCCCTCGCCAGCCACTTCGGTGCGCAGCGTGCGGCGCCCTTCCAGCTCGCGATAGACCTCGCCTTGCAGCGCCTCCACGGCGTCGAAGGCATCACGCCCGGCCCACAGGCGTTTGAAGGGTTCGGCCAATATCAGCTTCATGCGGTCTTCTGCCCCAGGATCACGTCGGCAGCATGCTGCGGCATGCTGTACAGATCGGCGCTATCAGCAAATGCCAGGCCATTGCGCGACCAGCTGGCACGCGCCTGCGGGTCTTCGAGCATGCGCTGCAGATAGCCGTTGAGCTGGTCTTGTTCGAACGGCTCGTCCAGCACCAGGCCGCTGTCGGCCTCGGCAATGTAGTGGGCATAACCGCACACCTTGGACACCAGCACCGGCAAGCCGGCGACCAACGCTTCGAGCAGCACCGTACCGGTATTCTCGTTGTACGCCGGGTGAATCAGCAGGTCGGCGCCCAGCAGGAAGCGCGGGATGTCGCTGCGGCCCTTGAGGAACTGCACCTGGTCGCCCAGGCCCAGGGTAGCGCTTTGCAGCTGGAATACCTTGGGGTCGTCCTGGCCGATCACCATCAGCCTGGTGCGTTTGCGCAGGGCTGACGGCAGCGCGGCCAGTGCCTTGAGGCTGCGGTCCACGCCTTTGGTCTTGAAGCCTGAGCCAATCTGCACCAGCAGCAGGTCGTCATCCCCCAGGTTGAATTCCTTGCGGAACTCGGCGCGGATCTCGGCGGCATTGGCCGGCGCACGGCGATCCTGGGAAATGCCTGGCGGCAGCAGGTGGAAGCGTTCTACCGGGGTGCCGTAATGCTTGATGAACAGCGGCTGCTGCACTTCGGAAATCATCAGCACTTCGGTATGGGCGTCCTTGGCGAACACCGCACGCTCGTACTCGGCAAAGTGCCGGTAGCGGCCCCAGCGGCGGTACAGCCCACCGCGCAGGGTCTGTGCCTTGTCCTCGAAGCAGCCGTCGGCGGCGTAGTACACGTCCAGCCCTGGCATCTTGTTGAAGCCGATCAGGCGGTCGACCGGGCGCTTGGCCAGGTCGGCGGCCATCCAGGCGCTGAGCTTCTCGTTGCGGCGGTGGTTGAAGATCGCCTTCACCGGCGCCACCAACACCTCGAAGCCCGGCGGAATGTCACCCTCCCAGATCAGCGTATACACACGGATCTGGTGACCCCGCTTCTGGCATTCCAGGGCAATGCGCATGAAGTCGCGCTGCAGCCCGCCGAAGGGGAAATATTTGTAAAGCACGAAAGCCAGTTGCATCAACGGACATCCTCAGCCAGCAGCAACGCGCTCAAGCGGCTCGCCACATGCTCGGGATTCAGGCGAGTGAAGCACAGCGGCCACTCGCGTTTCAGATCGAACCGGCGCAGGTCATCGGCGCTCGGTTTGTAGGTGCACTTCTTCTGCAGGCAGGGAGCGCAAGGCCAGTCACTGGCCTGGTGAATCTGGGTCCGTCCGTAGGCGCCAGTCAGGCCCGGATTGGTAGGGCCAAACAGCGAAAGGGTGGGCACATCGAGTGCCGCCGCCAGGTGGCCAAGGCCGGTATCGACCGCCACGCAGGCCTTTGCCGCCGCCAGAACACGAGCGACGCCGGCAAGGTTCAATTTGGGGAGCACCTGGCAGTTGTTCAAGCCTTGGGCAATTCGCTCGGCCCGCGCCTTCTCAGCCGGATTACCCCAGGGCAGGCGCACTTCCAGCTTGCGCCGGCCCATGCGCTCGGCCAGTTCGCGCCAGTAGGCTTCGGGCCAGTGCTTGGTCGCCCAGGTGGTGCCATGCAGGAATACCACATAGGGCGCAGCCGGCGGCAGTTGCAGGCGATCGAGGTCCAGGCCGTAGTTGCCGATGCCTTCCGGCAGATCGTAGGCCAGGGCCATGGCAAACAGCTGGCGTACCCGCTCCACCGCGTGCTGGCCGGTGGCAACCGACAGAGGCCGGTCGTAGAAGCGGCTGGCCCAGCCTTCGCGCGCCGAGTAGCGGTCCAGGCCGGCTACGGGTGCCTTCACGTAACGGGTCAACCAGGCCGACTTGACCAGGCCCTGGGCGTCGATCACAAGGTCATACTTGCGCTCGCGCACGCGCTGCTTGAACGCCTTCCACTCGCCACTCTTGATGGTTTGCCAGAGGTTCTTGCGCCAGCGACGGATCGCCACGGGGATGACCTGGTCGACCGCGGGGTGCCAACCGGGGATTTCGGCGAAGCCTTCTTCCACCACCCAATCGAAACGGATGCCGGGAATGGCATGGGCGGCATCGGTAAGCGCCGGCAGGGTGTGGATTACATCCCCCAGCGACGAGGTCTTGATGATCAGTACCCGCACTTAGTCGACCTCGGCCACGGTATCGATCAGGTCCGGTCCGCTGAGGCTGTGCAGGGCGGCGATCACTTTGCCCGGCTCCAGCAGACGCAGGCAATTGTAATGGCCAAAGCGACAGGTGCGGTCAAAGCACGGGCTGCACTCGATACCGGTGCGCACCACTTCCACCTGTTCGGCCAGCGGCGGGGTGAAGCCGGGTGAAGTAGAGCCATACACCGCCACCAGCGGACGGTTCAGCGCAGCGGCCACGTGCATCAGGCCGGAGTCGTTGGACACCACGGCATGGGCGCAGGACATCAGGTCGATGGCCTCGGCGAGCGAGGTCTCACCGGCCAGGTTGGACGACTCTTCACGGAGCCCCGGAATCAGCCGGTCGCGGATCTGCTCACCGACCGGGTGATCGTTCTTCGAGCCAAACAGCCACACTTGCCAGCCTTGGCGAATCATCGCATCGGCCACAGCGGCATAGTGCTCTGCCGGCCAGCGCTTGGCTTCGCCAAACTCGGCGCCAGGGCACAGCGCCAGTACCGGACGGTCCAGTTCCAGGCCGAACTTGGCCAGGGCGGCGTCACGGCTTTGCGCTTCGATCTGCAGGTTGGGGCGCGGGTATGGCTGCGGCAGCTCGGTGTCGGGCGCGTAAGCCAGGGCCATGAAGCGCTCGATCATCAGCGGGTAGCGGGCCTTGTCCAGCTTGCGCACATCGTTCAGCAGGCCGAAGCGCATTTCACCACGCCAGCCGGTGCGTTTTGGAATGCCGGCAAAAAAGGGCACCAGCGCCGACTTGAGCGAATTGGGCAGCAGGATGGCCTGGTCGTACTGGCCGGCCAGGGACTTGCCGATGCGCCGCCGCGTGGCCAGCTCCAGCGCGCCGTGGCCGAGCGGGAAGCTCAAGGCCTGACGCACTTCAGGCATGCGTTCGAGGATCGGCCGGCTCCATTCAGGGGCCAGCACGTCGATCACGCAGTCGGGGTGCTGCTGTTTCAGGCACTGGAACAGGGTCTGCGCCATCACCATGTCGCCGACCCAGCTGGGGCCAATGATCAGTATTCTCATGCTTAGTCCAGAAACGCTCGGGGAGGCTACAGGCTGCGGTACAGCCTGGCCTCCCCTCTTTATATTCAGGCTATGTGGCGGACAGTGTAACACTCACATGGCCTATTCGCGGGCAAGCCCGCTCCCACAGGGATTGCACACTGCTCAGGGCCTGTGCAGTACCTGTGGGAGCGGGCTTGCCCGCGAACAAGCCAACACGGTATCAGCTTAAACCCAACTCACCCCAGATCCGCCGCACTTCACGGCGTTCATCGGCAAACTGCGCCGCATCGATCACCCCGGCCTCCTTCTGCAGGGCCTGGCGGTGGGAGGCCGAGCGGAACGCCTTGTACACTTCACGCAACAGCACCGCGTCACTGGCCGGCATCAAGTTCGCCTGCTCCAGCTCTTCCAGAATGCGGATGTTATCGGTCCATCGAAGTATGGCCGGATGGTCATGGGACCAGGCCAAAGCGGCGTATTGCACCATAAATTCGATATCGACGATACCGCCGGCATCCTGCTTGATATCGAAGGGTACGCCGGCGTCGAAAGCGTTCGCCGCAGTACCGGCAGCCGTAGCCTTGGTACCGAGGTTGTCACGCATCTTGGCGCGCATTTCACTCACCTCGCCGCGCAGTTTTTCCAGGTCGCGGGCCTGGCCCAGTACCTTGGCGCGCACTCCTTCGAATGCCGCACCCACCTGCTTGCAACCCACCAGCACGCGGGCCCGCACCAGCGCCTGGTGCTCCCAGGTCCAGGCTTCGTTCTGCTGGTAGCGCTCGAAGGCGCCCAGCGAGCTGACCAGCAGGCCCGAGGCGCCGGACGGGCGCAGGCGCATATCCACGTCGTACAGTTGGCCCGAGTTGGTCTGGGTGGTCAGCAAGTGGATGATGCGCTGCCCCAGACGCGTGAAGAACTGCGCACTGTCGATAGGCTTCGCACCGTCGGTTTCCGCCTGCGGATCGCCGTCATGGATGAAGACCAGGTCCAGGTCCGAACCGTGGCCTAGCTCCAGGCCGCCCATCTTGCCGTAACCGATGATGATGAAACCCGGGTCGCACAGGCTGCCGTCGCTGCGCTTGGGTTGGCCGTGGCGGGCCACGGTCTGGCGCCAGGCCAGGGCCAGCACCTGGTCGAGGATGGCTTCAGCCAGCCAGGTCAGGTAGTCGCTGACTTTCATCAACGGCAGGTTGCCGCTGATTTCCGAGGCGGCCACGCGCAGGCTGTGGGCCAGCTTGAAATGGCGCAGCGCCTCCATCTGCTGCTCCAGGTCGTCCTCGGGGATGCGCGTCAGGCGCTCGCGCAGCTCGCTGGCCAATTCTGGCGCCAAGGGCGGGCTGAACAAGCGGCCCTCATTGAGCAGTTCGTCGAGCAGCAGCGGGTAAAGGGCAATCTGCTCGGCAATCCACGGGCTGGCGGCGCACAGCGTCAGCAAACGGCGCAAGGCACCGGGGTTTTCGGTCAGCAGTACCAGGTAGGCAGAACGCCTTGCCACAGCCTCGACCAATGGCAGCACCCGCTCAAGCACCAGGTCAGGGTTGTCATGCTCCACCGCCTGGGCCAACAGCCGTGGGATGAATGCGTCAAGTCGCTCACGGCCGATGCGCTGCATCGAGCGCAACTGCGGGCTGGAACGCAGCCCGGCCAGGCGCCTCAAGGCTTCGGCGGGTTGCTTGAAGCCAGCCTCTTGCAATTGCCGGCCAGCGGCTTCTTCATCCTGCGCCTGCTCCCACAACGGCGACCACTCGCCACCCACCACCAGTTCGCCTTCGCCGTCTTCATCATCCGGGTCGGCAATGACCTGGCGGAAATGCCAGTCGATACGGCCACGCCAGTACATCAACTGGTCGTGGAAGCTCTGCCAGTCGGCAAAACCGAGCACGTAGGCCACGCGTGCCTGATCGGTCTCACCTTCCGGCAACATTTGCGTCTGGCGGTCGGCAATGGCCTGGATCGCGTGCTCGGTATAGCGCAGGAACTCATAACCCTCGCGCAACTCGGCCACCACTGCTGGCGGCAGGTAGCCTTGGCCTTCCAGGGTGGCCAGCACCTTGAGCAACGGCCGCTGCTGCAGGCTGAGGTCACGCCCGCCGTGGATCAGCTGGAAGGCTTGGGCGATGAACTCTACTTCGCGAATACCACCGGCACCCAGCTTGATGTTCTCGGCCATGCCCTTGCGCCGCACTTCCTGCTGGATCAGCTGCTTCATGGTGCGCAGCGCTTCGATTGCGGAAAAGTCCAAGTAGCGGCGGTAAACGAACGGGCGCAGCATCTCCTGCAACTGCGCGCCGGCCGCCTGGTCGCCGGCCACCACTCGCGCCTTGATCATCGCGTAACGTTCCCAGTCACGGCCCTGGTCCTGGTAGTACTGCTCCAGTGCATTGAAGCTGAGCACCAGGGCACCCGCCGAACCATAGGGACGCAGGCGCATGTCAACGCGGAACACAAAGCCGTCGACGGTAACCGGGTCCAGTGCCTTGATCAGCCTTTGGCCCAGGCGCGTGAAGAACTCCTGGTTATCCAGCGAGCGCTTCACCCCTTCGGTTTCACCGCCCTCGGGGAAACCGAAGATCAGGTCGATGTCCGACGACAGGTTAAGCTCTACCGCTCCCAGCTTGCCCATGCCCAGCACCACCATGTGCTGCGGCTGGCCGCTGCGGTTGCCGATGGGCGTGCCGAATTGCTGGCAATGGCGCGGGTACAGCCATTGGTAGGCTTCGTCGATGGCCGCATCGGCAAGGTCCGACAGGTCACGGCAGGTTTCGCCAAGTTCCGCCTGACGGGTAATGTCGCGCCAGATAATGCGCAGCTGCTGGCGGTTGCGCGCGCGGCGCAGATTGCGCGCCAGCTCGTCCTCGCTCTGTGCCGCCTGGGCTGTTGCGGCGATTTGCCCGCGCAGCTCACCCGGGGCGTAACGCCGCTCCAGCTCGCCGCTGGCCAGCAGGGCGAACAGCATGGCGGGCTCGCGCTGGGCCAAACTGAGCACGAATTCACTGGCAGCAGCCACCTGATCGAACTGCTGCCGGTGCAGCGGGCTCCAGGCCTGCAGGTCGAGTTCGGGGTGGCCGGCCACGGCATCGCTGATGAACTGCTGGTTGCGAGTGACCAGCGGCTGCAAGGTGGCAGGCAGATCGGAGGGCAAAGGTAGGCGCATGGTCTATCCTTGATCGGCGTGAAATAGAGGGGAAAAAGCGGCCAAGGGGAAGCCGGACCACGGTTGGACTGTCGTACAAAAGTTGGAAATAGCTGAAAAAAACGAAAACTTGGCAACAAACATCAAGAACCACCCGTTCGCGACACAATGCCAACCAACATGAACGTTTTTCCTCACAAGCCAAGGTGCGACCAAACGTCGCACAAATGTAGTTTTACTACTACTCGTGTCGTGTAAAAGCATGAAATGCGAAAGCAAATGTAGTAAAACTACAACGCGCCGGAAGACACCCCGGTAATCCAAGAATTCACGACGTCTGCCCATAAGGCCAGTCGCAATCTCAGGCAATCGATTCTGGTTGCCTTTCCGCCCTGGAGCAAGCCATGCAAGACCTCGATCCAATCGAAACCCAGGAATGGCTGGATGCCCTGGAGTCGGTCCTCGACAAAGAAGGCGAAGACCGCGCTCATTACCTGATGACCCGTATGGGCGAGCTGGCCACCCGTAGTGGCTCCCAGCTGCCATATGCGATCACCACGCCATACCGCAACACCATCCCTGTCACCCACGAAGCACGCATGCCTGGCGACCTGTTCATGGAACGCCGCATTCGCTCGATGGTGCGTTGGAACGCGCTGGCCATGGTCATGCGTACCAACCTGAAAGACTCGGACCTGGGCGGACACATCTCTAGCTTCGCCTCCAGTGCCACCCTGTACGACATCGGCTTCAACTACTTCTTCCAGGCCCCTACCGAAGAACACGGCGGCGACCTGATCTTCTTCCAGGGCCACGCATCGCCAGGCGTCTACGCCCGTGCCTTCATGGAAGGCCGTATCAGCGAAGACCAGATGAACAACTTCCGCCAGGAAGTGGACGGCAACGGCCTGTCTTCGTACCCGCACCCATGGCTGATGCCTGACTTCTGGCAGTTCCCGACCGTTTCGATGGGTCTGGGCCCGATCCAGGCGATCTACCAGGCACGCTTCATGAAGTACCTGGAAGCCCGTGGCTTCATCCCGGCCGGCAAGCAGAAGGTCTGGTGCTTCATGGGCGACGGTGAGTGCGACGAGCCGGAATCCCTGGGTGCAATCGCCCTGGCCGGCCGCGAGAAGCTGGACAACCTGATCTTCGTCATCAACTGCAACCTGCAGCGCCTCGACGGCCCGGTTCGCGGCAACGGCAAGATCATCCAGGAACTCGAAGGCGTGTTCCGTGGCGGTGGCTGGAACGTCAACAAAGTCGTCTGGGGCCGTTTCTGGGACCCACTGCTGGCCAAGGACACCAACGGTGCCCTGCAGCGCCGCATGGACGAAGTCATCGACGGCGAATACCAGAACTACAAAGCCAAAGACGGCGCGTACGTTCGCGAGCACTTCTTCAACACCCCGGAACTCAAGGCCATGGTCGAAGACCTGTCCGACGAAGAGATCTGGAAGCTCAACCGTGGCGGTCACGACCCGTACAAGGTCTACGCGGCGTATCACCAGGCTGTTAACCACAAAGAGCAGCCGACCGTCATCCTGGCCAAGACCATCAAGGGTTACGGCACCGGTGCTGGCGAAGCCAAGAACACCGCGCACAACACCAAGAAGGTCGACGTCGACAGCCTGCGTCACTTCCGTGACCGCTTCGACATCCCGGTCAAGGATGCCGACCTGGAGAACCTGCCGTTCTTCAAGCCGGAAGAAGGTTCTGCCGAAGCCAAGTACCTGGCCGAGCGCCGTGCTGCCCTGGGCGGTTTCGTGCCACAGCGCCGTGCCAAGAGCTTCAGCGTGCCGACCCCGCCACTGGAAACGCTGAAAGCGATCCTGGACGGCTCGGGCGACCGCGAAATCTCCACCACCATGGCCTTCGTGCGTATTCTGGCGCAACTGGTCAAGGACAAGGACATTGGCCAGCGCATCGTTCCGATCATCCCGGACGAAGCCCGTACCTTCGGTATGGAAGGCATGTTCCGCCAGTTGGGCATCTACTCCTCGGTCGGCCAGCTCTACGAGCCAGTCGATAAAGACCAGGTGATGTTCTACCGCGAAGACAAGAAGGGCCAGATCCTCGAGGAAGGCATCAACGAAGCCGGCGCCATGTCGTCGTTCATCGCTGCCGGTACCTCGTACAGCTGCCACAACCAGCCGATGCTGCCGTTCTACATCTTCTACTCGATGTTCGGTTTCCAGCGTATTGGCGACCTGGCCTGGGCCGCTGGCGACAGCCGCACCCGTGGCTTCCTGATCGGCGGTACCGCCGGCCGTACCACCCTCAACGGTGAAGGCCTGCAGCACGAAGACGGTCACAGCCACATGATGGCGGGCACCATCCCGAACTGCCGCACCTACGATCCGACCTACGGCTACGAGCTGGCGGTGATCATTCAGGACGGCATGAAGAAGATGACCGAAGAGCAACAGGACATCTTCTACTACATCACCGTGATGAACGAATCCTACCAGCAGCCAGCCATGCCGGCCGGTGTCGAGGAAGGCATCATCAAGGGCATGTACCTGCTGGAAGAGGACACCCGCGAAGCTGCACACCACGTACAGCTGATGGGCTCCGGCACCATCCTGCGCGAAGTCCGCGAAGCCGCGAAGATCCTGCGTGAAGAGTTCAACGTCGGTGCCGACGTGTGGAGCGTCACCAGCTTCAACGAACTGCGCCGCGACGGCCTGGCCGTGGAACGCGCCAACCGCCTGAAGCCTGGCCAGAAGCCACAGCAGACCTACGTCGAGCAGTGCCTGAACGGCCGCAAAGGCCCGGTCATCGCCTCTACCGACTACATGAAGCTGTTCGCCGAGCAGATTCGTCAGTGGGTACCGAGCAAAGAGTTCAAAGTCCTGGGTACCGACGGTTACGGTCGCAGCGACAGCCGCAAGAAGCTGCGTCACTTCTTCGAAGTCGACCGCCACTTCGTGGTGCTGGCTGCCCTGGAAGCCCTGGCTGACCGTGGCGAGATCGAACCCAAGGTTGTCGCAGACGCTATCGTCAAGTTCGGTATCGACCCGGACAAGCGCAACCCACTGGACTGCTGAGGAGTATTTTTAAGTGAGCGAACTCATTCGCGTACCTGACATCGGCAGCGGTGAAGGTGAAATCATCGAGCTGTTCGTCAAGGTCGGTGATCGTATCGAGGCTGACCAGAGCCTGCTGACCCTGGAGTCCGACAAGGCCTCCATGGAAATTCCGGCGCCCAAGGCTGGCGTCATCAAGGAACTGAAGGTCAAGCTGGGCGACCGCCTGAAAGAAGGCGACGAACTGCTGGTCCTGGAAGCCGAGGGCGCCGCTGCTGCGGCCCCTGAGGCTCCGGCTGCTGCCGCTGCTCCAGCTCAGGCTGCTGCGCCGGCTCCGGCCGCCGAAGCTGCCCCTGCTCCGGCAGCAGCCCCGGCTGCCGCCAGCGTGCAGGACATCTACGTGCCGGACATCGGTTCGTCGGGCAAGGCCAAGATCATCGAAGTGCTGGTCAAAGTCGGCGACACCGTCGAAGCCGACCAGTCGCTGATTACCCTGGAGTCCGACAAGGCTTCCATGGAAATCCCGTCGCCGGCCGCCGGCGTGGTCGAAGAAGTGCTTTGCAAGCTGGAAGACGAAGTCGGCACTGGCGACCTGATCTTCAAGCTGAAAGTGGCGGGTGCCGCCCCGGCTGCCGCGCCGGCACCGGCTGCTGCTCCTGCACCAGCCAAGGCTGAGGCTGCTCCGGCTGCCGCACCTGCCGCTGCAGCCCCGGCTGCTGCCCCTGCACCGGCTGCTACCGCACCGGCCGCTGGCAGCAATGCCAAGGTTCACGCAGGCCCTGCTGTTCGTCAGCTGGCCCGTGAATTCGGTGTCGAGCTGGGTGCAGTTGCTGCCACCGGCCCGCACGGTCGCATCCTGAAAGAAGACGTGCAGGTCTACGTCAAGGCCATGATGCAGAAGGCCAAGGAAGCGCCGGCAGCCGCCGGTGCGACCGGTGGTGCTGGCATCCCGCCGATCCCTGCCGTGGACTTCAGCAAGTTCGGTGAAGTGGAAGAAGTGGCCCTGACCCGCCTGATGCAGGTCGGTGCTGCCAACCTGCACCGCAGCTGGCTCAACGTGCCGCACGTGACCCAGTTCGACTCTGCCGACATCACCGAGCTGGAAGCCTTCCGCGTTGCGCAGAAGGCCGTGGCCGAGAAGGCTGGGGTGAAGCTGACCGTGCTGCCACTGCTGCTCAAGGCCTGCGCCTTCCTGCTCAAGGAACTGCCGGACTTCAACAGCTCGCTGGCGCCAAGCGGCAAGGCCATCATCCGCAAGAAGTACGTGCACATCGGCTTCGCCGTGGACACCCCGGACGGCCTGCTGGTCCCTGTGATCAAGAACGTCGACCAGAAGAGCCTGCTGCAACTGGCTGCCGAAGCCGCTGCACTGGCCGAGAAGGCGCGCACCAAGAAGCTGTCGGCTGACGAGATGCAAGGCGCTTGCTTCACCATCTCCAGCCTCGGCCACATTGGCGGCACCGGCTTCACGCCGATCGTCAATGCGCCGGAAGTGGCTATCCTGGGCGTCTCCAAGGCGACCATGCAGCCAGTCTGGGATGGCAAGGCCTTCCAGCCAAAGCTGATGCTGCCGCTGTCGCTGTCCTACGATCACCGTGTGATCAACGGCGCCGCCGCCGCGCGCTTCACCAAGCGCCTGGGCGACGTGCTGGGCGATATCCGCACCATGCTGCTGTAAGCCAGCACACTGCCCCTCCTTGCGAGGGGCAGTACCCTTTTCGAGCTGCCACGCTCGTACCTCAACCCCGTCGATTGGCGGGGCTTTTTTTGCCTGGGAAAAGCTGGGAGGGCTTCGCCCTCTTTTCGCGACACAAGGCCGCAAAGCGGCCCCAAAATCTCCAGCCAAACTACAGAATCGGCCACGTCAGCCGATAACCTGTCCACAGCATCAAGCATGGCCGCTTGCCAGCCCTCGGGACATGATGCAACCTTGCCAAATCCGCCGCAGCCACAAGGCAGCGTTCCCTCTTCAAGCGAGTCTTCGATGAAAAGCCAACCCGATGCCGCCAGCCGTGTGGCGGCCGAGGTCGTGACACAGTTACCCGTGCCCTCGCGGCTCGGCATGCTGCGTTTCGAAAGGCTCAACGAAGCCACCTGGGCCATGCTCTACCTTGACCCAGCCTGTGAGCGCCAGTTCGGCCTGAAAACCGGCGAGCTGTGTGCCCTGATTGACGCGCCCTACGCCAGCCTGATGGAACCCGAAGCACGCTACCGGCTGCACGACGAAATCCAGTTGCAACTGGCCCAGCGCGGCTACTATCGCGTGCGCTACACCCTGCACACGCCGAGCACCTCGCTGCGCCTGCTGGAAGCGGGTGAAGCCTACAAGCAACACAACCGCCAGCTGTTGCGCGGCTACCTGAGCGTGCTCGATGACCAGCAGGAAGAGACCGGCGAACCCGGCGCCAGCGACCTAGAGTCACGCAACAACCGCCTGCAACTGGCCTTGCAGCTGAACCAGCGCACGCAGCAAGAACAACTGGAGCACCTGGAGCGGGTGCGCGGCCAGCAGGACCTTATCCTGCGCCTCGCCCGCCATCGCTACAGCGCGGGCAACTCGCTGCTCGAAGCGGCCCAGCTGATCACCCAAAGCGCCTGCGAAATCTACAAGGTCGACAGCGCCAGCATCTGGCACCTGGAAGACCAACGCCTGGAACCGATCATCGCCTGGTACCGCGATGCACAGGAGCACCGCCAGCCCGAAGCCATCGATGCCAGCCGCTTCCCCGACTACCTGGATGCACTGCACGCAAGCCGCGCCATCGACGCTCACAACGCCGGCCACGACCCGCGCACCCGCGCCCTGGCGCAAAGCATGCGCCCGGAAAACAAGGCCATGCTCGACGCCAGCATCCGTGTCGATGGCCAGGTGATTGGCGTGCTGTGCCTGGAGCAAACCGGCCAGCCACGGGCCTGGCAGTCGGACGAAATTGCCTTTGCCGGCGAGCTGGCCGACCAGTTCGCCCAAGTGATCACAAACCACAAACGACGGGCTGCGGCCAGCGCCCTGCACCTGTTCCAGCGCGCGGTCGAGCAGAGCGCCAGCGCCTTTCTGCTGGTGAACCGCGACGGCCGGGTGGAGTACGTCAACCCCAGCTTCACCGCCATCACCCAGTACAGTACCGACGAAGTGCAGGGCCGCCAGCTGGGTGAGCTACCGGCACTGGAGAACCTCAGCGAACTGCTGTTCGACTCGCCGTCGAGCCTGGCCATGGGCAACAGTTGGCAGGGCGAGTTCAAGAGCCGGCGCAAAAACCTGGAGCCGTACTGGGGCCAGTTGTCGATTTCCAAGGTGTACGGTGACAACCGTGAGCTGACCCACTACATCGGCATCTACGAAGACGTCACCCAGACCAAGCTGGCCCAGCAACGCATCGAACGCCTGGCTTACACCGACAACCTCACCAACCTGGGTAACCGCCCGGCGTTCATCCGCAGCCTGGACGAGCGCTTCGCCCGCGATGGCGAAAGCTCGATGTGCCTGCTGCTGGTGGACATCGACAACTTCAAGCGCATCAACGACAGCCTTGGCCACCAGACCGGCGACAAGCTGCTGATCAGCCTGGCCAGGCGTCTGCGCAACAGCCTGCACAGCGGTGGCATCCTGGCGCGCTTTGCCAGTAACGAGTTCGCCGTGCTGCTCGACGACACCAGCCTTGAAGATGGCCAAGGCGTTGCCCAGCAGTTGTTGTGCACCCTCGACAAGCCGATGTTCGTCGACAACCAGCTGATCAACGTCACCGCCTCGGTAGGCCTGGCCTGTGCACCGTTGCACGGTGTCGACCCGGCCAGCCTGATGAAGAATGCCGGCCTTGCATTGCACAAGGCCAAGGCCAACGGTAAACACCAGGTACAGGTGTTTACCGAAGTGCTCAACGCCGAAGCCAGCTACAAGCTGTTCGTCGAGAACAACCTGCGTCGTGCCCTGACCCAGAATGAGCTGGACGTGTTCTACCAGCCCAAGCTGTGCCTGCGCAGCGGTCGCCTGCTGGGCCTGGAAGCGCTGCTGCGCTGGAACCACCCCGAACGCGGCATGATCCGCCCGGACCAGTTCATCAGCGTGGCCGAGGAAACCGGCCTGATCATCCCTATCGGCAAATGGGTGGTGCGCCAGGCGTGCTGCATGAGCCAGCAACTGCGCAAGGCCGGCCTGGGCAACCTGCATGTAGCCATCAACCTGTCGCCCAAACAGTTCTCCGACCCGGACCTGGTGGCGTCGATCAGCACCATCCTCAAGGAAGAAGCCCTGCCCCCGCACCTGCTGGAGCTGGAGCTGACCGAAGGCCTGCTGCTGGAAGCCAGCGAAGACACCCACCGCCAGCTGGACGAACTGAAGGCCCTGGGCCTGACCTTGGCCATGGACGACTTCGGCACCGGTTATTCGTCGCTGAGCTACCTGAAGAAGTTTCCGATCGACATCCTCAAGATCGATCGCAGCTTCATCAACGAAATCCCCGACAACCAGGACGACATGGAAATCACCTCGGCGGTGGTGGCCATGGCCCACAACCTGAAGCTGAAGGTGGTGGCCGAAGGGATCGAGACGCCAGAGCAGCTGGCGTTCCTGCGCCGTCACCGCTGCGACGTGGGCCAGGGTTACCTGTTCGACCGGCCGATTCCCGGGCGCGAGCTGGCCGAACGGCTGAAGCGCTATCCGCGTGGCCCGGTGGCCTGACAGCTGCGTAATCCTCGGGCACTATAGAAGCCATTCGGGTCCCTTCGCGGGCACGCCCGCTCCCACAGGAACACCACAACCTTTGAAACCTGTGCTGTACCTGTGGGAGCGGGCATGCCCGCGAAGGCCCAAACCCCTACCCCACTGAATAAACACAGAGGAACGGTCATGGTCCTGCGTTCGGAAATCCTGGTGAACAAAAACGTCATGCCCACTGCGGAACAGGCCCTGCCTGGCCGCGACACGCCAATGAGCCTGCCCGAGTTCCACTACGTCTTCAAAGACACCCCACTGCTCGGCCCGTTCTTCGAAGGCGCCATCGACTTCGCCATCTTCGGCCTGGGCTGCTTCTGGGGCGCGGAGCGCCGCTTCTGGCAGCGTGAAGGTGTGGTCAGCACCGTTGTCGGCTACGCCGGCGGCTTCACCCCGCACCCTACCTACGAAGAAGTCTGCTCGGGCCTGACCGGCCACACCGAAGTGGTGCTGGTGGTGTTCGACAAGGACAAGGTCAGCTACCGCGAACTGCTGGCAATGTTCTGGGAGCTGCACAACCCCACCCAAGGTATGCGCCAGGGCAACGACATCGGCACCCAGTACCGCTCGGCCATCTACTGCACCAGCCCGGAACAGCTGGAACAGGCCAAGGCCAGCCGCGACGCCTTCCAGGCCGAACTGAGCAAGGCCGGCTTCGGTGAGATCACCACCGAAATCGACCAGGCACCGACCGTCTATTTCGCCGAGGCCTACCACCAGCAGTACCTGGCCAAGAACCCGGACGGCTACTGCGGCATCGGCGGCACCGGCGTGTGCCTGCCACCCAGCCTGCAAGGTAACTGAAGCATGAGCACGATGACCCTGTTCCACTCGCCGTTGTCGCCTTTCGTGCGCAAGGTCATGGTGGTGTTACACGAGACCGGCCAGCTTGAGCGTGTGCAGCTGCAGCCGGTGAACATCAGCCCGGTGAGCGGCGACCCGCAGCTCAACCTGGACAACCCGATCGGCAAGATCCCGGCCCTGCGGCTGGAAGACGGCACCGTGCTGCATGACAGCCGGGTAATCTGCGAGTACCTCGACATGCAGCACGTAGGCCTGCCGCTGCTGCCACGAGAAGGCTCGGCGCGCTGGCGGCGCATGACCTTGGTATCACAGGCCGATGCGATCATGGATGCGGCGGTGTCGAGCCGTTATGAGAGCTTCCTGCGGCCAGAAGACAAGCGCTGGGATGGCTGGCTGCAGGCGCAGGGTGACAAGATCCGCCGTAGCCTGGCCAACCTTGAGCAGGAGCACTTGCCGGAGCTGATCTCCGGCTTCGACCTGGCGGCGATTGGCGTGGCCTGTGCGCTGGGCTATCTGGATCTGCGTCAGCCCGGGTTTGGCTGGCGTGAGCGCCAGCCTGGGTTGGCGGCGTGGTATGCCGAGGTGGTCAAGCGGCCATCGATGGTCGCTACGGCGCCAGTGGCCTGAGGGCCCCTTCGCGGGTAAACCCGCTCCTACAAGGTTTTCCACAGTGTGCGCTATCTGTGGTGGGCTTGTGGGAGCGGGCGTGCCCGCGAAGGCCTCACCTCGGTATCACAGGAAACAACAGCCCGATCCTGAGCGCCAACCAGCGCCCGATCTCTCTATCCTCCCTCATGCCACCCTCCCCACACGCGCCCAGTCCAGCCGCCGGGTCAGCACCATGAACACCCCAAGCAAACCGAAACACAGCAACGACCCCATCAGCAGCGCATAGTCTTCGGCACTCAGCAGCCCGTAGAGCAGCGCGTACAACGCCGCCAACCCCGCTGCAAAACCCACTCCTCGCCCCAGGCTGCGCAACACATGGCTCAGGTAGAAACCGATCAGCAGCACACAGGCTGAAGCCGACAGCCCATACGCCAAACCAAAGCCAATGTGCTCGGACAACGACAGCAGCAACAGATAGAAGAACGCCAGCGCCACGCCCACCAAGATGTACTGCACCGGGTGCACACTCAGATTCTTCATTACCTCGAACAGGAAGAAACCGGCAAAGGTCAGGGCAATGAACAACAACGCGTATTTGATCGCCCGCTCGCTTTTCAGGTACTGGTCCACCGGGTCTATAAAACTCACGCCAAAGCTGCGCTCACTGAAATCCGTACACTGCCCGGCGTTAGCGCACTGGCGTATGGCATCCTCAAGGTTGGTGGCAAAGAACGAGGTTTGCCAATGGGCACTGAAGCCTTGAGCATCGATTTCGCGGCGGTTGGGCAAGTAATTGCCGACGAAGCTCGGGTGTGGCCAGTTGGCGCGCATGTCCACGCTGCTGGTACGGCCCACGGGTACCACGTGCAACTGGCCGGTACCTTGCAGCGCCAGGTCAAAGCCATAGCTGAACGTTCGCGCCTGTAACCCGTCCAGCCCCGGCAGGCTGGCGTGCACGCCGCCGCGCATCCAGTCGAGCTGGGTGCCGGGCTCGAACGGCACTTTTTGCTCGTCCATGCTCAGCTCCAGAGCACTTTCGATACCGCGGATATCACTGATGCCCACCACCAGGAACGGCTTGTCGAAGCGGTAGTCGTCAAAGTCCTTGTCGATGCCCCAATGCGCCGGGAGCTTGAAGCGGCCGCTGATACGGCCTTTGGTGTGAAACAACCGGGCCTGGTAGATGCCGCGGGCGCGCAGTTCGGTGTCCACACCCAGGTCGGCGTCGAAGGTTTCCGGCAGGAAGTACAGGTGGCCGGTGATGGTGCTGGTTTCCTGGGTACGCTCACCGTCCTTTTCGATCCAGCGGCGCTGGTACTTGCGGTACGGCACCACCAGCAGCGGGCCGCTGAGTTGCTGATCGAAGCTGGTGCTCTGGGCGATATCGCGCAGCACACCGTCGCGCATGGCCTGGCGCTCGTCGATCAGGCCGTTGATCAGCAGCAGCGGGATGAGCAACAGCAACATCAGCATGGCGATCATGCCGAGTTTGAAACCGAGGGTCTTGTTCATGTGGCCTCCTGTGGCAGTGGGCGCAGTGTCTGCGCCTTGCGTGGAGGCTTTGTGGAGCGTGTGTGTGATTTATGTGTAATTGAGACTGCTGAGCAGCCCGGCTATCTCAGCTAATGCGCCGCAGCGGCAGCCACAACCGCACCCGTACCCCGCCATCGACGTTGTCCACCGCCAAGGCCCCGCCGTGCAGTTGCATCACCTCGGCCACGAAGTTCAGCCCCAGCCCGGTGCTCTTGCGCCCGCTACCGGGCCGCGGCAGCGAGTAGAACCGCTCGCTGACCCGCCCGATGGCATAGGCCGGTATCGCTTGCCCCTGGTTGAACACACTCAACGCCACGCGTTCGCCAGCGCGCTCCAGGTCGAACAGCAGCGTGCCCCCTTCCGGGGTGAAGTCCAGTGCGTTGTCGAGCAGGTTGGCCAACGCCTGGCGCATCAGGAACGGATCGCAAAGCAAGCGCAAAGTGGCAGGCACCCGCTGACGTACCTGCAAACGGGCGCCTTCGATACGCGCCGCATGGGCCAGCAGCAACTCATCGACCAACGCCGCCAGCGCCACCTGCTGCTCGTCCTCCAGCGCCTGCATCTGCTCGACCCTGGCCAGGTTGAGCAGCCGCTCGATCATCTGCTGCAAACGCTCGCTCTCGCGCTCGATATTGCCGGCAAAGCGCGCCCGCTGATCAGCGGGCATGTCCTCGCCCTGCAACAGCTCGGAAGCACCGCGGATGGCCGCCAGCGGGCTTTTCAGCTCGTGAGTCAGGGTGTGCACGTAGCGCTCGACATAGGCCTTGCCTTCCAGCTGGGTGCGCATGCGCTCCACTGCCTGTGCCAGGTTCGCCAGCTCGCCGCCCTTGTAATGCGGAAGCTCCGCACGCTCACCTTCGCTGACCGCCTGCGCATAACCTGCCAACTTGCGCAGCGAGCGCGCAAGCCACCACGACAGAGCCGCGCCGATCAGCAAGCCCAGGCCGATCAGCCCTAGCCCCAGGGTGAGCAGGCGCCGCTCGGAGCGGTCGATGTAGGGTTGCAATGAGCTATTGGGCTTGGCGACGGTGACAACGCCGATGATCTTGCCGTTGTCGATGATCGGCGCGCCAACGTGCATCACCGAGGTGCTTTCGTCGTTGGGGTCGCTGCGGGTAGAGCGGGCGCCATACTGGCCACGCAGGGTCAGCAGCACGTCATTCCACTGCGAGTAGTCCTTGCCCAGGGCCTCGCCGCTGGAGTCCAGCAACACGATGCCCTTGGCGTCAGTGACGTAGATGCGGTGGCTGACCTGGTTCTTGGCCAGCCCCCAGATCTGTGCGCCCGGGCTGCGCGAGCCGTAGGCCTCGAGCACCTCGGGCAGGCGGCCCTGGTTCAGGGTGCCGGCCTTGACGTCATCCCGCAGGATTTCTGCCAGCAGGTTGGCAGTGTCTACCAATGTTTCTTCGGAAGATTGGCGCACTACCGGGCGAATCTGTTCGCGTACGGTATTGAGCAAGAAGTAACCGGCCAAACCGACGAACAGGAAGTACACCAGGAAGATGCGAATACCCAAGCGCATCAGGCGTGCTCCGGGCTATAGCTGTAACCGAGGCCGCGATGGGTCTGGATCGGCTCGGCATCACCCGCTACCTGGCGCAGTTTGGCGCGCAGGCTCTTGATATGGCTGTCGATGGTGCGCTCATAGCCCACGTCGGAGGCCACGCCCAAAGCGTCGAGCAGCTGTTCGCGGCTGAACACCCGCTGCGGTTGTTCGAGCAGGCATTGCAGCAAGCGGAACTCATGCCGGGTCAGCGTGAGCGGCTGGCTGCGGTAGGTAATCTGCATGCGTAGGGTGTCGAGCTGGAACAAGGTGGTTCCGCCGGCAGCCTCGGCCCTCGGAGCCATGCGTTTGAGGATCGCCCGAACGCGCGCTGCCACTTCACGAGGACTGAAAGGTTTTACCACGTAATCATCGGCGCCGATTTCCAGGCCTACTACGCGGTCGATTTCACCGTCCCGGGCGCTGAGAAACATCACCGGCACCTCGGTGAACCGGCGCAGCTGGCGACAGGTTTCGAAGCCACTGATGTCGGGCAGGCCGATGTCGAGGATGACCAGGTCGGCCGGGCGCTGGCGCTGCTGGTCGAGGGCGGCACTGCCCAGGGTTACCCACTCGGTGCTGTGACCGTCGGCCTGCAGGGCGTAGACCAGGGTGTCGGCGATGGCGGCTTCGTCTTCGACGATGAGGATATGGGGCATGGCGTCCGGCCTTGCGGTTTTGAAGGTTGGCACATCTCAGTGTAGGAGCGGGCTTGCCCGCGAACACCGGCGAAGCCGGTGCCTGACACCACATTATGTGTGTTCGCTACATTGTATTGCGCCCGCTTCAAATCAACAGCCTGGCTTGCCAGCAGTGAACTTCTTCGCCGGGTTTACCGCCGCCTTGAACTCGCGCAGCGCCTTGGAACCCACCAGCAGCGGGTAGTTGAAGTTGCTGCGGTCCACCAGATTCACCTCGACGGTGCGCTTCACATCCCCCAGGCACAACTCCAGGTCGACCACCGGGCGCTTGGAGACCTCTGGCGCATCCCCTTCGTCCTCTTCATCGGCACGGCCCTTGATCTTGCTGATGCGCGAGACCTTGTGCTCGTACACCTTGCCGTCCGAGTCCTTGGTCGCCAGGCGGAAGCGCACCCACTCGTCGCCATCGCGGGTGAACAGCTCGATATCCTTGGCCGACAGCGACGCGGTGAAGGCGCCGGTGTCCATCTTGGCTTTCAGGGTTTCGCCCAGCTCGGGCAGGGCGATGTTCTCGTAACGGCCGTAGAGGGTGGGCTCGGCGGCCATTACCGGCAGCGCCAACAATGACAACAGGGCTAGCAGTGGTTTCACAGGCAGGCTTCCTTGAAAAGGGTCAGTGCTTAGACTGCACTGGCAAGATAGGTTCGCTTTCACAAGACTAAACAACATAACGTGAAACATTTGTTCCCGCCGCCGGGCATTGGACATTTGGCGTAGACGACCGCCCTGCTTATCATTGCCAACCGTTTATCTCCCACAACAAGAGTCTTTTTATGCGTCGCCTGCTGACCGGCATTCTCACTACCACCCTGCTGCTGCTCAATACTGTGGTATTGATCTGCCCGCTGCTGGTCTTCGCCCTGCTCAAGCTGGTGTTGCCAGGCCGTGGCCGCGACTACGCGTCGTGGGCGGTGATGTGGGTGGCCGAAACCTGGTCGGAAATCGACAAAGCCATCTTCGCCCTGTGCATCCCTACTCAGTGGGACATCCGCGGTGTGGAAAACCTGCGCAAGGACACCTCGTACCTGGCCGTGAGCAATCATCAGACCTGGGTCGACATCCCGGCGTTGATCGAAAGCCTCAACCGCCGTACACCGTTCTTCAAGTTCTTCCTGAAAAAGGAACTGATCTGGGTGCCGTTGCTGGGCCTGGCCTGGTGGGGGCTGGATTACCCGTTCATGAAGCGCTACAGCAAGGCGTTTCTGGAAAAGCACCCGGAGCTCAAGGGCAAGGACCTGGAAATCACCAAGGCGGCTTGCGAGCTGTTCAAGCGCCAGCCGGTGACCGTGGTCAATTACCTGGAGGGCACCCGGTTTACCGAAGCCAAGCGCCAGGAGCAGCAGTCGCCGTATCGCTACCTGCTCAAGCCCAAGGCGGGTGGTGTGGCGTTTGTGCTCGCGGCATTGGGCGAACAGCTGGATGCCCTGCTGGATGTGACCATCGTGTACCCCGGTAATAAGGCGCCGGGGTTCTGGGACCTGCTCAATGGCAGCATTAGCCGGGTGATTATCGACATTCAGGTGCGGGAGCTGGACCCGGCGTTGTGGGCGGGGGATTACGAGAATGATCCTGAGTTCAGGCAGACGGTACAGGCCTGGGTGAACCAGTTGTGGGTGGCGAAGGACCAGCGGATCGAGCAGCTGCGGGCGGAGATGGGCTGAGACCTTCTGCCGCCTGAACTGGCCCATTCGCGGGTGAACCCGCTCCTACAACCGCTTCATTCAGGCATGCGCTGCCCCTTGTAGGAGCGGGTTCACCCGCGAAGAGGCCGGACCTGCCATAGCCAGAATCCGATCAAAACCCAGGCTAATAATCAGCATAAGGATTACTTTTTTGTCTTCCCCCACCTAAGTGGATAAAAATCGACCACAGCACAACTACAAAAATGCCTGGATCGATCAATGGCCAACCCACCCAGCTCTAACCCCGCCCAGCTTCGCCGTGTTCTCGGCCTCCCCGCCCTGGTGTTCTTCGGCCTGGTGTACATGGTCCCGCTGACCATTTTCACCACCTACGGCATCGTCACCGAACTTACCGGTGGCCGCACCGCCGGCGCCTACCTGGTCACCCTGGTGGCCATGCTGTTCACCGCCGCGTCCTACAGCTTCATGGTCAAGCGCTTCCCGGTCGCGGGCTCGGCCTATTCCTACACCAACATGGCCTTCGGCCCCAATGTCGGCTTCCTGGCCGGCTGGTCGCTGTTGCTGGATTACCTGTTCCTGCCGATGATCAACTACCTGCTGATCGGCCTGTTTCTCAACATTGCGTTCCCCGCAGTGCCTGCCTGGGCCTTCGTGCTCGCATGCATCGCTTTGGTGACAGTGCTGAACGTGGTCGGTATCAACTCGGTGGCCAAGACCAGCAACCTGATCGTCGGCGCGCAGATCGTGTTCATTGGCGTGTTTGTCGCGCTGTCCTGCCAGACATTGGCTGGCCAGCCGCTCGACCTGCTGTCGCCGCTAATCGGCGATGGCAGCAAACCTGGCTTTGGCCACCTGATGGCTGGCGCAGCGGTGTTGTGCTTGTCGTTCCTGGGCTTCGACGCCGTATCGACCCTGGCCGAAGAATGCCGCGACGCACGCCGCGACGTGCCACGGGCGATCATCCTCACCACCCTGTTCGCCGGGTTGCTGTTCACCGTGCTGGCTTACGTCAGCCAGTTGGTGCTGCCAGGCAGCAGCTTCGCCAATGCCGATGCAGCGGCCAACGAAGTGATGTTCAAGGCTGGCGGGCAGTTTCTCACCAACTTCTTCACCGCTGCTTATGTGGCGGGCAGCCTGGGTTCGGCGCTGGCCTCGCAGGCCGCGGTGTCGCGTATCCTGTTCACCATGGGGCGTGACAACGTGCTGCCACGGCGCAGCTTTGGTTACCTGTCGCCGCGCTTTGGTACGCCGGTTTTCGCCATTGCGCTGGTGTCGGCGTTCTCGCTGCTGGCGTTGGTCATCGACCTGTCTACCCTCGCCTCGCTGATCAGCTTTGGTGCGCTGGTGGCGTTTTCGGCGGTGAACCTGGCGGTGGTGAAAACGCACCTGATGGATGATGCCTCGCAGCGCAACTTCATAGGCCTGCTGAGCTATGGTCTGGTGCCGCTGGTAGGGCTGGGGTTGACCTTGTGGCTGTGGACCAGCCTGTCGGCGCTGACGCTGGTGATTGGCCTGTGCTGGTTTGCCTTGGGCCTTGCGTACCTGGCAGTTCTGACAGCAGGCTTCCGCCGCCCCGTCCGCCTGGTGGATTTCTCCGAAGCTGTCTGACCTGATGCAATTTCGCTTTTGTGGGGGCAGCCCTTTCGCGACGCAAGCCGCCCCTACAGCACTCAGCCCATGGCTTGAGGGCTGTCGCTAGAATCCTCAGACCGAAGGCTGGGCCAATGGCGCTGGGGTAGTCCACAAACTCCCCAGATTCTGCAACAACGACCCGGCAATGCCCTGCTGCCCCAGATACTGCAGAATCAGTGGCGCAAACTGCCCGATCATCCCGGTATCCATCCCCAGCGCCTTGAACGCATTGTCCAGGTCGCTACGGTTTTCCACGTTGTTGCCCAGTGCGTTGCTCAGCGCTGACTGGCTCTCGCTGTTCTTGCCGAGCAAATCCCCCAAACCACTCAACCCGCCCAGCGCATTTGCACCGGCCAGCAGGTCCAGGCCCGGCACCGCCTTGGTCAGTTGCCCATAGTCATCGCTGCTAAGGTTGTTGCGCGCCAGCCCCAGCATGGCTCCTGCTCCGCCTACCGCCTGTTCGGGGGTGATGTTCAGCTGGCTGCCCAGGGTGTTGAGCAGATTGGCCTGCGCTTCGGGTGCCTGTACCTGGCCCTGCTGTTGCTGGTTCTGCATGGCGGACACGGCGTTGGCGGCGTCGCTGAGGTTGAAGGCGAACACCGGGCTTGCAGCCAGGGTCATCAGGGTTGCCAGGGTGATTGCTTTCATCGGAAGGGACCTCGTTGGCCGGGATGGCCGGGAAACGAGGGGTTTGACTCGTGGTTTGGGGTTTTGTTCCGACCGCTTACTACCTAGCAAAAATGCTAGTTGTACCATCCGGCAGCGGAGTGCAACGTAAACACTCAGTGCAAAGTCTGAGGCTGGACCAAATCATGGCTGAAAACGTAGACAGGAATAGTAAAAAAAATCGATCAACTACAATGCAGCCGGGAAAGGCGG
Source organism: Pseudomonas sp. CGJS7 (assembly GCF_036961695.1). Classification (NCBI taxonomy): domain Bacteria; kingdom Pseudomonadati; phylum Pseudomonadota; class Gammaproteobacteria; order Pseudomonadales; family Pseudomonadaceae; genus Pseudomonas; species Pseudomonas sp. CGJS7. The sequence continues at coordinate 53,708 of NZ_JBAMDI010000056.1, forward strand.
CTAATCGATCCTCCATGTATTTTTACCAAACCGGTCAATTATCTAATGAGGTTTCTGTCCAAGGCAACTACAAGGCACTGCGGGCTCTGGGATTACCAATTGCCCAAATAGAGCAGACGCAACCGACTAAATTAGTACAGGTCGACCGTTCTAATTCAATTATAGGTTTATCTCAAGACACCATAGTTTATTCGCCTTACGGCTATTCTGACGCCCATGTCATGAAATCGTTGCTCGCCTTCAACGGGCATCGGTGTGACCCGGTATCTATGCTGTATCCTCTGGGAAATGGATTTAGGTCGTTTAGCCCCTCCCTGATGCGCTTCTGCAGTCAGGACACAATGAGCCCATTCGGCAGGGGCGGATTAAATTCTTATGCTTATTGCATGGCCGACCCTGTTAACAACACTGACCCTACTGGGCATTCCTTAGTAGCGCTTTTTAAGCGAAGTCCGATTTCAGCTCTCAAACACTATTCTAAGAAAATTTGGCTACTGGACAACAAAATAATCAAGGCCAACGATAGGATTTCTCATTATACCGATAAGCTCGGCGAGCTAAAAGCTGAGTTGAGATATTGGAAGACTGAAAGATGGAACAACAATAACCCTGACAAATACGGAAACCAGCCATCACATGAGGTAAAAACCCTAAGAAACAAGATACAGAACAACGTATTGAAGCGTGACGCTGAGATAACCAAGCGGGATGATCTGGTTGCTAAGCGCCAAACCAACATGGATAAGCTCATGCAGGCTCGTCATACAGTCTCAGCTTCAGTCCCCGCCACAGACAACAGCCTACCCGGATACCAGGCAGAGTCCTCGCCACCTAATGATGAAATGGCGAGAGTTCGGCGAACCAATCAGACTCCAACTTCCCGCGATTTCATGTTTCTTGGAAGCGGTTTCTGAAATGTAATCACAAGGCTCTTAAGCCACTGCGATCATCAGGGCTGCGTACTAGTCTCGGCCAGTCGCATCGAAGTCGGCGACCGGCCTTGACAGGTCGACCAGAAAATCTCGCGGCTTTAGCCTTCGATGGCCGTCATACCGTATGACGAGATGAAAAAACCCCTCGAAAGAGGGGTTTCATCTGACTCCAAGCCGTTATGCTGCACCCCACATCTTGTGCGGGTCGATCACAAACTTCTTAGGCACACCCGCATCGAACTCGCCATACCCTTCCGGCGCCTGATCCAGGTTGATCACCTGCACCCCCACCACTTCAGCAATGTTGATGCGGTCCCACATGATCGCCTGCATCAGTTGGCGGTTGTATTTCATGGTCGGGGTCTGGCCGGTGTGGAAGCTGTGCGATTTCGCCCAGCCCAGGCCGAAGCGGATGCTCAGCGCGCCGATCTTGGCAGCGGCATCCACCGCGCCTGGGTCTTCGGTTACGTACAGGCCCGGGATACCGATGTTGCCGGCCACGCGGGTCACTTGCATCAGCGAGTTCAGCACGGTGGCCGGGGCCTCGTGCTTGGCACCTTCGTGGCCATGGCCACGGGCCTCGAAGCCGACGGCGTCGACGGCGCAGTCCACTTCCGGCTCGCCGAGGATGTCGACGATCTGCTCGTGCAGCGGGGTGTCCTTGGACAGGTCGACCACTTCGAAGCCTTGCGACTTGGCATGGGCCAGACGGGCCGGGTTGAGGTCACCGACGATCACGCAGGCGGCGCCCAGCAGGCGCGCCGAGGCCGCGGCGGCCAGGCCGACCGGGCCGGCACCAGCAACGTAGACAGTGCTGCCTGGGCCCACGCCAGCGGTTACGGCGCCGTGGTAGCCGGTGGGCAGGATGTCGGACAGGCAGGTCAGGTCACGGATCTTTTCCATGGCCTTGTCGCGCTCAGGCAGCTTCAGCAGGTTGAAGTCGGCGTATGGCACCAGCACGTATTCGGCCTGGCCGCCGGTCCAGTCGCCCATGTCGACGTAGCCGTAGGCACCGCCGGCACGGGCAGGGTTTACAGTGAGGCAGACACCGGTGTGCATCTCTTTGCAGGAGCGGCAGCGACCGCAGGCGACGTTGAACGGGACCGATACCAGGTCGCCGATCTGCATGCGCTCGACGTCGCGGCCCTTCTCGACGATTTCACCGGTGATTTCGTGGCCCAGGACCAGGCCGACCTGGGCAGTAGTGCGGCCACGGACCATGTGCTGGTCAGAACCGCAGATGTTGGTGGAGACCACCTTCAGGATGACGCCGTGTTCGATTTTCTTGCCGCGCGGGTCCTGCATTTTCGGGTAGTCGATGTGTTGCACTTCGACCTTGCCGGCGCCGAGATATACCACTCCACGATTGCCAGACATTGCTTGTACCTCGCTTGATTATTATTTATGCAGCGTTGGTTGAAGCACCGCCATCCGTGGGCGGCATGTACTACTGGAATGCAGGGAATTGTGGGCCGGATGGCGCCGGACGCACTGACTGGAAGCGACAGGGAGATGCCTTTTAGCGGCAGGGGTGTCGCTGGGGAGTATGGGCAAACAGAGAGGCGGCCTGTGCGGGCCTCTTCGCGGCTAAAGCCGCTCCTACGGGGGACCGCACCAACCCGAGGGCTGTGCTGTACCTGTAGGAGCGGCTTTAGCCGCGAAGAGGCCGGTACCGGTTACTACAGAACGACAGTCCGGTTGGCGTTCAGGAACACCCGCCGCTCGATGTGATAACCCACCGCCCGCGCCAATGTCAGGCATTCGATATCCCGCCCTTTGGCAATCAGGTCTTCGGGATAGTGACTGTGATCCACCACCTCGACACCCTGGGCAATGATCGGCCCTTCGTCCAGGTCGTTGTTGATGTAGTGCGCCGTGGCACCAACCATTTTCACGCCCTTGTTGTACGCCTGGTGATAAGGCTTGGCGCCTTTGAAACCCGGCAACAGCGAGTGATGAATATTGATCGCCCAACCATCCAGACGACGGCAAAGCTCGGGCGACAGTACCTGCATATAGCGGGCAAGAATGACCAGTTCAGCACCAGTCTCCTCGATCACCTGCAGCACCTTGCGCTCTTGCCCAGGCTTGTCCTTGGGGTCGAGGGCGAAGTGGTAGTAAGGGATCTTGTGCCACTGCGCCAGCGGTTCGAGATCAGGGTGGTTGGACACCACCGCGACCACATCCATGCCCAGTTGCCCAATACGCTGGCGATACAGCAGGTCATTCAGGCAATGGTCAGCCTTGGACACCATGATCACCACCTTGGGGCGGTGGTTGGGCGCGGTCAGCTCGAAAGCCATGCCGAACGCTTCGCTGCGCTCGGCGAGGCCGGCCCGGAAGCCTGCCTCGTCGAAATCGTCCGGCTGGCGGAACTCGACGCGAATGAAGAAGCGTCCCGACTGCCGGTCATCGAAGGAGTGGTGCTCCGTCACGTAGCAGCGCTGCTCGAAGAGGTAACGCGTCACCACGTCGACGGTGCCGAGCATGCTCGGGCAGTCGGCGGTGAGAATCCAGGTATCCGGTGCCCGACTCATGTTCTTGCTCCTTAGGCTTCGATGCTCAGGCCGTATTCGGCAGAAGCGTCCTGCAGCCACAGCCACCAGTAATCGGCGAAGCTGCGGCGAATCACCAGCTCCCAGGTGTCTTCTGCAGTGCGGCGGATCACCAGTTGCGACTTGGCGAACACGGTGCCCACAGCCTTGCCCACCGGGAAGTTGTTCGGGTGAACATCATAGCTGGTGGACTTCATCAGCACGTCGCGCACGTTCGGGCCGCGCAGTTCCAGCAGGCTTTGCCCGCCACTGACATTGACGACCTGAATGTGCTGGCCTTCAAGGGCCGCACGCAGCTTTTGCTCCGCTGCCAGCTCCTGGCCGCCGGGCACGATCAGCAGCCACTCATCTGGGCCGACCCATTGCAGCGACATGTCCTTGTTGGCGACCACAGTCAACGCCACGGGCAGCTCCAGGCCAAGGGCCTTGTGCACGCCGGCGGCGAATTCCGGGTTGTGGCCATCACCACGCAGGGTGAGGTGACCGAGGAACTTGCGTTCACGCAGGGTCACGCCTGCGTTCTTGCGGCCTTTGCCTACCAGGCTGGCCAGGTCGGCATGGTGCAGTGGCGACTGGGCTTTGGCCTCGGCGCCGGGGTTTTGCTGGAAGACGTTGATAGCGCTCATTTCTTACCTGCCTTGAATTCTGGATTCGACCACGATGCCTGCGGGAGACGGCCATCCTGTGGGAGCGGGCATGCCCGCGAATGCGATGTTGAATTCACCGCCCTCTTCGCGGGCACGCCCGCTCCCACAGAGACCTCATTCCACGCCTGGCACCGGTTGGACCGGGGGCCTTAGACGTTCTGCCGCTCACCCTTCGGATCGAAGAACACCGAAGACACGATCTCCGCCTCGATCACGCTGCCATCTGCCTGCGGCGAGTAGACACGCTCGCCCATGCGCTTGAGGCCGCCTTTGACCACACCCATGGCGAACGAGTAGCCCAGGGAGTTGGACGCGTAGCTGGAGGTGACGTGGCCGACCATGTCCATCGGGATTGGCTGTTTCGGGTCGAACACCAGTTGGGCGCCTTCCGGCAGCCACTTGGTCGGGTCGACCGGCTTCAGGCCCACCAGCTGCTTGCGGTTCTCACGTACGCAGTCTTCGCGGTTCATGCCACGCAGGCCGATCCACGAGAACGGCTTGTTGCGGCCAACGCACCAGCTCATGTTCAGGTCGTCCGGGTTCATCGAACCATCGGTGTCCTGGCCAACGATGATGAAGCCCTTTTCTGCACGCAGTACGTGCATGGTCTCGGTGCCGTACGGGGTCAGGTTGTACTTCTTGCCGACCTCGATGATCTGTTCCAGCACGCCCATCGCGTAGTTGGCCTGCACGTTCACTTCGTACGACAGCTCGCCGGTGAACGAGATACGGAACACGCGGGCCGGCACGCCACCGACGTTGCCTTCCTTCCAGGTCATGAACGGGAAAGCTTCCTTGTCCATGTCAATGTCGGTCAGCTCGCTCAGCAGCTTGCGGCTGTTAGGGCCGGACAGGGTCATGGTGGCCCAGTGGTCAGTGACCGAAGTGAAGTACACCTTCAGCTCTGGCCATTCGGTCTGGTGATACAGCTCCATCCACTGCAGCACGCGGGCAGCGCCGCCGGTGGTGGTGGTCATGATGAAGTGGTTGTCGCCGACGCAGGCGGTTACGCCGTCGTCGAAGACCATGCCGTCTTCCTTGCACATCAGGCCGTAGCGGGCCTTGCCCACGTCGAGCTTGGTCCAGGCGTTGGTGTAGATGCGGTTGAGGAATTCGCGCGCGTCCGGGCCCTGGATATCGATCTTGCCCAGGGTCGAGGCGTCCAGCAGGCCCACGCTGTCGCGCACGGCCTTGCATTCACGCGTGACGGCAGCATGGATGTCTTCGCCGGCTTTCGGGAAGTACCACGGGCGCTTCCACTGGCCGACGTCTTCGAACTCGGCGCCGTTCTTCACGTGCCAGGCATGCAGGGCAGTGAAGCGCACGGGCTCGAACAGGTGACCACAGTGACGGCCCGCTACCGCGCCGAAAGTGACCGGCGTGTAGTTGGGGCGGAACATGGTGGTGCCCATTTCCGGGATGGTGATGCCGATCGAACGGGCGGCGATGGCCAGGCCGTTGATGTTGCCCAATTTGCCCTGGTCGGTACCGAAGCCCAGCGCGGTGTAGCGCTTGACGTGCTCGACCGACTCGAAGCCTTCACGGGTGGCCAGCTCGATGCCGGCGGCGGTCACGTCGTTCTGCTGGTCGACGAACTGCTTCGGCCCCTTGGTGCCTTTGTCGTGTGGCACCAGGAACAGTGCCACAGTGGCCTCTTCCTTGCGCGCAACGGTTTTTGGCAGGGTGCCGACAGTGGCCTTGAAACCGGCCTCGGTAGCTGCGCGAACGCCGCCTTCGAAGCCATCGGCAATCACATCGCCCAAGGCATACACGCCGTTGATACCACCGACGCACTCGCGCTTCTGCGGGGCATCGCCCGGCACGAAGCCAAGGATATCGTCACGCCATACCGGGCGACCGCCCAGGTGCGAAGCCAGGTGCACGATCGGGCTGTAACCGCCCGAGGACGCGATCAGGTCGCACTCGAGGATTTCGCCTGGGCTGGTGACTTTGTGCGCCTGCACATCGATCGCCGCCACACGGGCACCGGTGACGTGCTTGCTGCCTTTGGCCTCGATCACGGCGCTGGAGGTGAGGATGCGAATGCCTTTGGCACGCGCTTCTTCAACCAGCGAGCCACGTGGGTTGTGGCGGGCGTCGGCGATGGCGACCACTTGCAGGCCTGCGTCGTGCCAGTCCAGCGCGGCGCGATAGGCGTGGTCGTTGTTGGTCGACAGTACCAGCTTGCGGCCCGGCGCCACGCCATAGCGGCGAACATAGGTGGAAACAGCACCGGCCAGCATGTTGCCCGGCACGTCGTTGTTGCCGTACACCAGCGGGCGCTCGTGGGCGCCGGCAGCCAGTACCACGCGCTTGGCGCGAACGCGGTGCACGCGGTGGCGAACCTGGCCGATCGGGGCGCGGTCGCCGAGGTGGTCGGTGAGGCGCTCGTGAATGGTCAGGAAGTTATGGTCGTGATAGCCGTTGACCGTGGCACGTGGCAGCAGGGTCACTTCCGGCAGGCCTTCCAGCTCTTTGACCACGGCGTTGACCCACTCGGCAGCAGGCTTGCCGTCGAGGGTTTCGCGGGTGTCGAGCAGGCTGCCGCCGAACTCTTCCTGCTCGTCAGCCAGGATCACGCGGGCACCGCTGCGCGCAGCGGCCAGTGCGGCAGCCAGGCCAGCAGGGCCGGCACCGACGATCAGCACGTCGCAGTGCCGGTTCATGTAGTCGTAGCTGTCAGGATCGTTCTGCAGCGGCGCACGGCCCAGGCCGGCGGCTTTACGGATGTACTTCTCGTAAGTCATCCAGAACGATTTGGGGTACATGAAGGTTTTGTAGTAGAAGCCCGGCGGCATCATGCTGCCGCCAACCTTGCCGAGGATGCCCATGACGTCGTTGTTGACGTTCGGCCAGCCGTTGGTGCTGGTGGCGACAAGGCCCGCGTACAGTGCCTGTTGGGTGGCGCGCACGTTGGGGATCTGGGTAGCTTCGCTGGAGCCGATCTGCAGGATGGCGTTCGGCTCTTCGGTACCGGCGGCGATGATGCCGCGTGGGCGCGAGTACTTGAAGCTACGGCCGACAATGTCGACGCCGTTGGCCAGCAACGCGGCGGCCAGGCTGTCACCGGCATAACCCTGGTAGGTCTTGCCGTTGAAGGTGAAGTTCAGGACCTTGCTGCGGTCGATACGGCCGCCGCTGGCGAGGCGATAGGTCTGGCTCATACTTTTTCCCCTTGGCCTTTGACGGTCGACGCGGCGCTGGTGGCTTTGCCGCTGGCGGTCACTTGCGGCTTCTCGCCAATCTTGTAGGTTTCCAGAATTTCGTAGGTCACGGTGTCACGGGTGACGTTGAAGTACTGGCGGCAGCCGGCAACGTGGTCCCACAGTTCATGGTGAATACCGCGCGGGTTGTCACGGTAGAACATGTAGGTACCCCACTCCTCGTCGGAGCAGGCGTTAGGGTCCAGCGGGCGGGCGATGTGCGCCTGGCCAGAGGCGTGGAACTCTTCTTCGGAGCGCAGCTCGCCGCAGTGGGGACAGAAAATATGCAACATGACGGTGTCTCCGGTTAGTGGGCGACGGCGGCGGCGCCGTGTTCGTCGATCAGTGCGCCGTTGTAGAAACGGTCCATGGAGAACGGCGCGGCCAGTGGGTGCATTTCGCCCTTGGCCAGGCTCGCGGCGAAGACGTTGCCCGAACCCGGGGTCGCCTTGAAGCCGCCAGTACCCCAACCGCAGTTGAAGAACATGTTCTTGACCGGGGTTTTGGTGATGATCGGGCAGGCGTCCGGCGAGGTGTCTACGATGCCGCCCCACTGGCGGTTCATGCGAACACGCGACAGGTTGGGGAACATCTCGACGATGGCCTGCAGGGTGTGCTCGATCACCGGGTACGAACCGCGCTGGCCGTAGCCGACCCAGCCGTCGATACCGGCACCGATCACCAGGTCGCCTTTGTCGGACTGGCTGATGTAGCCGTGTACGGCGTTGGACATGATCACGCTGTCGATGATCGGCTTGATCGGCTCGGATACCAGCGCTTGCAGCGGGTGCGATTCCAGCGGCAGGCGGAAGCCGGCCAGCTTGGCCATGTGCCCGGAGTTACCGGCGGTGACCACGCCGACGCGCTTGGCGCCGATGAAGCCTTTGTTAGTTTCCACACCGATGACCGCGCCGTTTTCCTTGCGGAAGCCGATCACTTCGGTTTGCTGAATCAGGTCGACGCCCAGGGCGTCGGCAGCGCGGGCGAAGCCCCAGGCCACGGCATCGTGACGGGCAACGCCGCCACGGCGCTGTACGGTGGCGCCGAGGATCGGGTAGCGGGTGTTCTTCGAGCAGTCCAGGTACGGGATTTCGGCCGCAACCTGGGCAGTGTTCAGCAGCTCGCCATCCACGCCGTTGAGGCGGTTGGCGCTGACCCGACGCTCGGAGTCACGCATGTCCTGCAGGGTGTGGCACAGGTTGTAAACGCCGCGCTGGGAGAACATCACGTTGTAGTTGAGGTCCTGGGACAGGCCCTCCCACAGCTTCATGGCGTGCTCGTACAGGTGCGCCGACTCGTCCCACAGGTAGTTGGAACGCACGATGGTGGTGTTACGGGCGGTGTTGCCGCCGCCCAGGTAGCCCTTCTCGATCACGGCGACGTTGGTGATGCCGTGCTCTTTGGCCAGGTAGTAGGCCGTGGCCAGGCCATGGCCGCCACCACCGACAATGACCACGTCGTAAACCTTTTTAGGGGTTGGCGTGCGCCACATGCGCTGCCAGTTTTCGTGGTGGCTGAGGGAGTGCTTGAAAAGGCCGAAGCCCGAGTAACGTTGCATGGTGTGTGACTCCACTCAGCGGTAGACAGGGAAATCTGCGCACAGGGCCGCGACGTTCTTCGCCACATCGGCTTCGACGTCTGCGTCACCGAGGTTGTCGAGGATGTCGCAAATCCAGCCAGCCAGGGCCACGCACTGGGCGACCTTGAAGCCGCGGGTGGTGACGGCCGGGGTGCCGATACGCAGGCCCGAAGTGACGAACGGCGACTGCGGGTCGTTCGGCACGGCGTTCTTGTTGACGGTGATATGCGCACGACCCAGGGCGGCGTCGGCGTCTTTGCCAGTCAGGCCCTGACGGATCAGGCTGACCAGGAACAGGTGGTTGTCGGTACCACCGGAAACCACATCGTAGCCACGGTCGATGAACACCTGGGCCATGGCCTGGGCGTTTTCGATCACTTGCTGCTGGTAGGCCTTGAATCCAGGCTCCAGCGCTTCCTTGAAGCACACTGCCTTGGCAGCGATCACGTGCATCAGCGGGCCACCCTGGGCACCCGGGAACACAGCGGCGTTCAGCTTTTTCTCGATCTCTTCGTTCGACTTGGCCAGGATCAGGCCGCCACGCGGACCGCGCAGGGTCTTGTGGGTGGTGGTGGTGACCACATCGGCGAACGGGATCGGGTTCGGGTACAGGCCAGCGGCAACCAGTCCGGCAACGTGGGCCATGTCGACGAACAGCAGTGCGCCCACTTTGTCGGCGATGGCGCGGAAGCGCGGGAAGTCGAGGGTCTTGGAGTAGGCCGAGAAACCGGCAACGATCATTTTCGGCTTGTGCTCGACCGCCAGGCGCTCGACTTCGTCATAGTCGATCAGGCCGGTGTTGGTGTCGATGCCGTACTGGACTGCGTTGTACAGTTTGCCCGAGGACGACACCTTGGCACCGTGGGTCAGGTGACCGCCGTGGGCCAGGCTCATGCCCAGGATGGTGTCACCGGCTTGCAGCAGGGCCAGGTAGACCGCGCCGTTGGCCGACGAGCCGGAGTGCGGCTGGACGTTTGCGTAGTCGGCACCGAACAGCTGCTTGGCGCGCTCGATGGCCAGGGCTTCTACCTTGTCTACGTGTTCGCAGCCACCGTAGTAACGCTTGCCAGGGTAGCCTTCGGCGTACTTGTTGGTCAGGCCGCTGCCTTGGGCCTGCATGACGCGCTTGCTGGTGTAGTTCTCCGAGGCGATCAGCTCGATGTGATCTTCCTGGCGCTGTTCTTCGGCATTCATCGCCGCCAGCAGTGCATCGTCGTAACCCTGGATCTGGTCTTGCTTGCTGAACATTGTGTATCTCCCGGCAGCGATCGTTTTTTGTCGTGGGGCACTGTGGCCCTTTGTGGCGATGTTATGACTGGTGGGGTCGGGTCAGATGCCTGCGCACGCCTTGCAATGGCGCGTTTACGACATTCTCTTTGTGCCGCCCATGCGGGCCCCTTCGCGGGCGCGCCCGCTCCCACAGTGATTGGCGTTTGCAGGACCATTGTAGGAGCGGGCGCGCCCGCGAAGAGGCCGGCACAGTAATGAACAGAAATCGCTGCACGGGTTGTATAGGCAAGTGCTGAATCGATGGTTTAGAGTGCTGATCTGCGTCGTTCACAGGACCGTGCCATGACAGACAAGAGCCAACAATTCGCCAGCGACAACTATTCCGGTATCTGCCCCGAAGCCTGGGCGGCGATGGAGAAAGCCAACCGCGGCCACGACCGCGCCTACGGCGACGACCAGTGGACCGAGCGTGCATCGGAGTACTTCCGCAATCTGTTCGAAACCGACTGCGAGGTGTTCTTTGCCTTCAACGGCACCGCGGCCAACTCCCTGGCCCTGGCATCGCTGTGCCAGAGCTATCACAGCGTGATCTGCTCCGAGACCGCCCACGTCGAAACCGACGAATGCGGTGCACCGGAGTTCTTCTCCAACGGCTCCAAGCTGCTGACGGCGGCCAGCGTCAACGGCAAGCTGACGCCACAGTCGATCCGCGAAGTGGCGCTCAAACGCCAGGATATCCACTACCCCAAGCCGCGCGTGGTGACCATTACCCAGGCCACCGAAGTGGGCACGGTGTACCGCCCCGACGAGCTGAAGGCGATCAGCGCCACCTGCAAGGAGCTGGGCCTGAACCTGCACATGGACGGCGCACGCTTTACCAATGCCTGTGCGTTCCTGGGCTGCAGCCCGGCCGAACTGACCTGGAAGGCCGGTGTGGATGTGCTGTGCTTTGGCGGCACCAAGAACGGCATGGCGGTGGGCGAAGCGATTCTGTTCTTCAACCGCCAGCTGGCCGAAGACTTCGATTATCGCTGCAAGCAGGCCGGGCAACTGGCGTCGAAGATGCGCTTCTTGTCGGCGCCCTGGGTCGGGCTGCTGGAAGATGGCGCATGGTTACGCCATGGCAACCACGCCAATCATTGCGCGCAACTGCTGGCATCGCTGGTCAGTGACCTGCCGGGAGTAGAGCTGATGTTCCCGGTGGAGGCCAACGGGGTGTTCCTGCAAATGCCAGAGCACGCCATCGAGGCGCTGCGGGGCAAGGGCTGGCGCTTCTATACCTTTATCGGCAGCGGTGGCGCGCGCTTCATGTGCTCGTGGGATACCGAAGAAGCGCGGGTGCGTGAGCTGGCGGCGGATATCCGCGCGATCATTGGTGGCTGAGCGAGAGCCGGGGCCGCCTTGCGGCCCCTGCGATCTAGAGCTTGAACCCACCCATCTGCCGCGCCAGGTCATCAGCCAACCCACGCAACGCCTGGCACTCCTCGCGGCACCCTTGCACCTCCGCCGCCGTCTCACGCGCCAAATCGGAAATCCCCTGCACCGTCCGGTTTATTTCCTCGGTCACCGCCGACTGCTCCTCGGTAGCCGTGGCCACCTGATGGTTCATGTCGCTGATGTGCTCTACCTGGTCGGTAATCGCGCTCAGCGATGCCCCGGTGCGCTGGCTCGATTCCACGCCACTGCCGGTCGCCTGCTGCCCTGCCTGCATTGAACTCACCGCCGAACCAGCACCCAGCTTCAGGCGCTGGATCATCTGCTGCACTTCATCGGTGGACAGCTGTGTGCGCCGGGCCAGCGTACGTACTTCATCGGCCACCACAGCGAACCCGCGCCCCATCTCCCCTGCCCGCGCGGCCTCGATGGCAGCGTTCAACGCGAGCAGGTTGGTTTGCTCGGAAATGCTGCGGATTACCGCGAGCACTTCATCGACCGAAGCGACTTCGTCGGCCAGCTGGCTGACCGCATCGGCCGCCTTGCCGATGTCGCCCGACATGCCCTCGATGCCACGAATGGATCGTTGCACCACCTCGCGGGCCTGCAACGCCTCGTCTCGTGCCGACTGCGACGCCTGGGCCGCATCGCCGGCATTGCGGGCGATGTCCTGCACGGTCAGGCCCATCTCGTGTACAGCAGTGGCGACCATTTCGGTCATCTCCTGCTGGCGCCCGGAGCGCTCGGCGGTGTTGTCCACCACCTGGGTTACCTGCTCCACGGCCCGCCGCAGCCGCTCGGAGGTATTCAACACCTCGCCGATCAGGCTGCGTTGGCTGTCCAGGAAGCGGTTGAAACCACGGGCCAGGTCACCCAGCTCATCCTGACGCGAATCGTCCAGGCGGTGGCTGAGATCACCCGCTCCACCGCCAATCTGAACCAATGCGGCGGTAACGCGGCGGATCGGCCGCACCAGGCCACGCGCCAGCAGTACCACCAACAGCAGCGACACCAACGCGACGGCGCCACCGATCAGGCTGGTCAGCCAGACGGCCTGATGCATTTGCGCGTAAATTTCCGACTCTGGCACTTCGGCCACAAGGGTCCAGTTGAGGTCGCGCAGCGGCAGGCCCAGCGCCAGGTAGCGCTCACCGTCACGGCTGAAGCGGCTGCTACGCAGGCTCTCGCCTCCGGTCATGACGCCTTTGGCTGCGTCAGCGCCAAGCTGCTCGGCAAGCTGGCGCTTGCCACTGAAGGCAGCATCGGGATGCACCTGGATCAGGCCATCGTTGCGCACCAGGAACACCTTGCCGTGCTCGCCAAAGCTGAAGTCGTGGATCAGCTTCGATAACTCGGTCATACGCAGGCCCATGCCGGCCACACCCACCAGCTTGCCTTCCTTTTCCACGCGATAGTCGATGAACAGAGCCAGTTCGCCGGTGGCACCATCGATGTCGATGTTGATGAAGCGCTCGGCGCCGCTGTCGATGTAACCGTAAAACCACTTGTCCTTGGGGTTGCTGCGGCTGAGGGTGCGGTCCAGGCCGTTCTCGTTGTAGTAGTGGCCGGTTTCGGTCGAGGCGAACAGCGTAGTAAAGGCGTGGTTGCGCTGTTTGGCGGCGGCCAGGTATTCGATGAATTGGGGTGCCTGCGCGGGATCTTCACCGGCAGCAAGCCAGTCGCGCAGCAGGGTGTTACCGGCAATGTCCGCGGCAGCGACCAACGGTTGGCCCAGCATGCGCTCGATGTCGTTGCGGATGGCTTCGATGCTGGCTGGCAGGGCAGTGTCGACCAAGTAGCGGTCGGTGAGGCGGTTGAGCGCCACGGTGAAGATAATGACCACCACCAGGATGCTCGCCAGCAGGGCAGCGCCCATGCTGGTGATCAATTGCAACTGGATGCTCTTACGCCAGATACGCATGTCCCTACTCCCCCGCACATTATTGTTTTGCGGGAAGTGTATACACTTGCGTATCCAGTTAATCCAGTGATCTGAAGCAATCAGATGCCCCCTGTAGGAGCGGGTTTACCCGCGAATGCGATGTTGAAGCCACTGACGCATTCGCGG
>NZ_JBAMDI010000057.1:0-66844 GCF_036961695.1 Pseudomonas sp. CGJS7
CGTGTCCTGGCAGGTGTCGGCCCATACCCAGCCCATGCTCTGGCCAGACAGGTAGCGCTCACGGCGGTGGTAGTCCTCCAGCCCTTGGTAGCGCAGCTCCTTGTAGAGGCCCGCGCCGACGTGCTCATGAATGACCAGCTTTTCGCCCAGAGGGCCTTTCATGAACACGTAGACATAGCCTGGGCGCACAGCGCGGAGGGTGTAGGCCGAGTGCTGCAGCGGGGCGAAGCCTTGTTCCAGGTTGAAGCCTGCATCGGCATAGCGGCAGGCGGGGGCGTCGCCGGTGCGGGGTACGATGGCGTAGCGCACTGGCAGGATGGGCACACGTGCGCTGCAGGCAGGGCCGGAGGTGGCGCTGCTGACGGAGGCGTTAGTCATGGGCAGGCTCCTTGCTTTCGACCAGTGCCTGGAGCTCGCGAAGGCGGGCCTGGGGCGACTCTTCGAGGTTGGTGTAGATTTTTCCCGCCTTGTCATTGCTCATCAGCCACATGTGCCCGGCTATCAGCCGAATGAATTGGCCCGCAACTTCCTCGCTCCGGAAATTGAGGGCTGTCAGTTGCGGCAGGAGTGTTTCTATCCATAGGCGTATGTCCGCCAAGGTATGGTTGGCATGGGGCGGCATGGCCAAGACCTCATGTGCCAATGAGAGGACAAAGTGCTCGTGCATGCCTGCTTGCAGCCGATCAAGTTCAAGCTGCTGGAGGGTCAAAGGCAGTTCTGATTTTGAGCGGGCAGCAATCGGCTTGTTTTCGTGTGTTTTCCACTCATGAGCCGGCCCCCAGTTGACTCGCCATGCCAACCGAGACACCGGGCCAAGCCAGGCCTTGCGGTGGTCGTCGTCCAGCGCATTCAGCCAGGCTGCAAGATGGTCCGGTGTGACATGGTGAGTGGCAACGCTGTGGTCAGGGAGCACGACCTGCACCAGGCTGGTGAAGTGGTCTGCCAGTGCTGCCAGGCCAACCTCGGCATCCAGCGCGATGGCGCCACCGATAGGCATCCAGGTCGTGATTGCATGGGCAAGCAGCTCGTGAGCGTCTGCAACGTCCACCAGCAAAGGCCCAAACTCATGACGGTCATCCAGGGCGCTGTTCTTCCATAACCATGCCTTTTGAGTATTTCGGCTGACAGCGTTTATAAGGTCGAGTACCGATGGGGCATAAGCAGGAACCAGTTCACCCTCCTGCGGGATGGGCCGATAGGCCCAGTACTCGATTGCCCTGGTCATGAGCAGCAGAAAGCGGCAGTTATGAGCGAAGTCTTCGCTGCGCGGAGCAGCTGATGACGGTGTAGTCATTGGACTGGCCCTCGGATACAGCGGCAATCGGGCAGGAGGCAGGTACCATCAGGGCGGCGCCCACACAAGCGCTCCAGAGGCTTGCCGGTGTTCGGGGCACTGCTGATGGAAAAGGGGCTTGTCGTCCCATTTGCCGACTTGAGCATCTGGCCGGTGATGCGAATCGTCGGGCTGTCCAGGGTGATGCCTGTTTCGTCGATTCGAATGGAGCCCCCAGGGCCTTGGATGACCACGGCTTCCGATGCTCGAAGTTCATAACGGCGAGTACGTCTGCGGATATCCCCACGGGCTTCCAGCTCGGCATGCCCTTCGACCCGTTGCTCGAAGTTGCCACCGATACGGGAGTGGTGATTGGCGGCGATCTGGTCGTGACGGTGATTGCCGATGTTTTCGACACGGTCCTTGGCGATCCTGATCGTGTGGTTTCTACCGATGTCGAGCGCGGCGTCCTGCCCAATGGTGATGCGCTCGTCATTGCCAACCGTTTCCATACGGTCGTGGCCGATCAGGATCGATTCGTCGTTATCGACCTGCTCTTTGCGGTCATTGCCGACCTGCGTAGTCTCATCGTGCTTGACCACATTGTTCTGGTCCCTCTGGGCATGAATGAACACTTCCTCCTGGCCCAATTCGTCCTCGAAGCGCAGCTCGTTGAAGCCATCGCCCTTGTGGGTCTGGCTCTTGATGGTCATGCGGGTCTTGTGGCGGGGAAGGTCGTAGGGTGGCAGCTGGTTACCGCAGTAAGTACGGCCGGTGATCATCGGCTGGTCGGGGTCGCCGTTGACGTAGTGGATGATCACGTCCTGGCCAATCCGTGGGATGGCCATCGAGCCCCAGCTGCCGCCGGCCCAGCCTTGGGATACGCGTACCCAGCAGGAGCTGAACGCGTTGTCCTGGCTTTCTCTGTCCCAGGGGAAGCTGACCTTGACCCGGCCCCATTCGTCGCAGTAGATCTCTTCACCGGGCGGCCCCACCACGGTGGCCATGTGCGGGCCGTCAACGCGTGGTTTGGGCAACGGAGCTGGGCGCCACTCGGTTCTGCCTGGCACCAGTACCGCCTTTTGCTCGTAACGTGTGCCCTGGTCGGCCCCGGCAGCTTCTTCCTGCAGGCTGGTGAACTGGCTGCCTTCGTGGCGAACCGTGCTGACCCGCCAATGCACATTCAGGTCTTCGCGCGGGTGGCCGGTCAGGGTGAAGCTCAGGCCTGGTTGCAGGCGCACATCGTCGCCTTGCACTTGGGCAATACGCACGTCATGGCGCAAGCCGGTGATGCGGTTTTCGGTGAACGGCTTGCCAACGGCGTCGCGTTTGTAACGGCCGGGGTAGTCGAAGCACTCATAGTCCGTGGACTGGTGCTCAAGATAGGGGCCCGAGGCCCTGTGTTCCTGACGATAGGCCGGGTGGGTGAAGGTGTAGTCGCGTTGAACCTGCCGTGCAGTACGCACTTGTTCGCTGTAGCGCAAGCGCCGTAGGCACGCTTGAGGCTGGTCGCCGCCGTGGTTGGAATGGTACAGCACGGTGTCCGGGGCTGACGGTTCACGCTCACGGTAGAAGCCTTCGGCGTCGTCCTCGTGTTTGATGACACCGTGACTTATCAGACCGAGTGACTGCAGTCTGTCGGTGATGATCAGCTTATGGCGTTTTTCGTTGTGCTCGAAGCGGTAGACAAAGCCTTCTTCGGCCGCGAGGCGGGCGATGAAGTCGAGGTCGGTTTCGCCGGCTTGTACGCAGAATTCGCGCACCTGGTGGTCCATGCTGGCGCGCAGTTCGTACTGGTCAATGCCCTGGCGCTTGAGCATCAGCTCGAGAATTTGCGGAACGGTCTTGTGCTGGAAGATGCGCCAGTTCGAGCGCAGGTTGGCCCGTGCCAGTTGGGGCTCGACCAGCGCGTGGTAGTAGGTGCGGTAGAAGCCGCTTTCAGCCTGGCTGAAACGGCTGACAAGGCCGTGCACGTACCGTACCGGGCGTTCGCCCTCCAGGATGGTGAAGAGCACGGGCTTGTCGAGCAAATGGCCGAAGTCGATGTCGTTTTCGAAGCTGATCAGTTTCAGCTCCAGTTCAAAGGGTGCGCTGATGCCCTCTCGGAGTTCGAACGACACCACCTCGAATTCAGCTTTGCCAACGAGTGCCTCAAAGCTGTAGCGCAAGTCAGATTGGCTAGGCATAAAAGATCCTTGTCCGCCGTCTGAATCAACACAAAGCCTGGGCGGGCATGGCCTGCCCAGGGCATTTGCACAGGTCAGGCGGCAGGTGCGCGCCAGTCGTCAGAGCCTTCGGTATTGGCTACATCGTGAGCCCACGTGATCTTTCGATACGCCAGCGATACTTCAACCAGTTGGGTGTAGTTTTCATTGTCTTTGTCGAGTGCGTGGGGAAGCACGGTATTGATGCTGACGATGGTGGCGTCTTCGAGCGTGGTGGTGAAAAAATGCTCTTGTTTGCCTTCCGACGAGGTGCGATACCAGCTGACCTCGACCGTTGGCAGCATTTCGCCGTTGGCAAGTGCCTGATACATCAGGGGTGTAGCTTTATTCAGCGAGCTGGTGAATATGAAAGGCTTATGCACGCGCTGGCCACTCGGTTGACCGCTCTGGGGGTCAGTGGGCGTAGTCACCTCATGCTTGATTTCCTGAACCAGAATTTGATCTTCATGGCCTTGTTGGAACACGTTGCCGACGGATTCAGCGGTAAATGCATTTTCGGTGATGTTGCCTTGGGTCTGGCCTATGATCTTGATATAAGCAGGTGTTGGCATGGCAGTTTCTCCTACATCCATATGGATAAATCACGCCACCACGGGCGGCGTGGCCATCAGGAACGATGGGCTTGTCAACGAGGCAGGTACCTCGTCAATTCAATGAATCAGCTGCGCCGTGGATCGACGCGCTACTGCTGCAAAATGCCGTTGAGCGACTCCAGCACCTCGGTGGTAATCAGGTGCAGGCGATAGCTGTAGATGCTGTAAGCCACCGCCATGGCGATGGCGGAAATCACCAAGGGGCTCCACCAGGGCCATTGCCGGCTCATGCGGAAGTTGCGTGGGGCCACATTGGTGTAGGGGTCGCAGACTTCTTCGGGGGTGGGGCCGCGCAGTTCGCGGATGATCCCGTGCAGTTGGTGAATCAGTGCGTTGAGTGTTTCTTCGCCTTTCGGCGCGAGCGCGTACTTGCCCTTCAGCCCAAGGCACAGGGCGTAGTACATGAACTCAAGTACGTCCTGATAACGCTTGGGCTCCTGCATCAGGCGGGTGATCACCGTGAAGATTTTTTCCCCACCCCAGGTCTCGTCGTGGAAGATGCTGAGCAGCGGCTCCTGACTCCAGCAGCTGCTCTTGCCCCAGGGCCGCTCCATTACGGCCTCGTCTATGAACAGGCACAGACCGTAGGAGTACGCCAGCAACTGAGCGGGTTCGTAACCGTGCTGGCGCATTTCTTCCTGAATGTTGTCGATCTGGCTGCGTACTTGCTGGTGCACGTCCTGGATGTTCGGCAGCTCGTCCAGCGTACGCAGGCGTATGACCAAGCCGAACAACGGTGATGCGGCATCCAGCATCAGGTTGGCGAAGCCGCCCCGCAGCTGAAATTCCGGGTCAGCGGGGTAGCCTTCGGAAACGGGCTCTGGCTCAGGTTTGTCCGTGGATACTTGCGCATTGGTTGCCGCAGCCCGGGGGGCGGGTACTGGCTGTTCAAGGGTTGAATCAAGCGCGTTGACTGCAGCGTTGTTTTCATCGGTGGGCGTATTGTTGTCTTTTCCCATGTCACTCACTCCTGATCGCCCAGAACTGCAGTTCAAGCCCTGGGAAGTCGCCCGCAATGTGGATGCCGAAGCCATTCGCCTTGCTCATGCACGCCCAGGCCGGGTCTCGTCGGTCCAGCTCGAAGTAGCTGAAGCCCGCATGGAAGGGCAGGTCGCGGGGCGCCACGGGTAATGGCAACAAAGGGATGCCCGGCAATTGCAGCGGCACCAGGTCATTCAGTGACTCAAGTGAGGTGATCTTGGCTTTCTGGATGAACATCTGGCGCAACGCCTGTGGTGGCAGGTCGGCGCGCACGGCGAGGATGAATTCGGCTTCGTCGATCAGCCGGCGATCTTCCAGCGTGGTCGTCATCACGCCGAATTGTTCGCTCTCCAGCGGCAGTGAAACAGCGCGCGGCCGCAAGACGGTGCTCAGAGACCGGCGCAAGGTGTCTTCCAGCGGTTTGAAGGAGGTGCGCAGTGCGGTGTGGTGATAGGCGGGGTACTCCTGCGGCAGCCGGTTCTGGTCGGTGAAGGTGACGAATTCGCCGCAGGCCTGGCTCATGCACAGGTACAGCTGCTCGGGGTGCGTTTGCGCTTGCCTGGCCAGATGCTGGAAGCATGGCCACCAACGGTTCATGGCCTGCAGCAGGTTGAAGTCGCGAATGTCGGCGATCCCGGACTGGCCCGAGGCACCAATCCGCGTGGCGAGGCCGCGCGCCCGCTCGCGCAAGGTATGGGTGATTTCTTCAAGAAACCGCTGCAGCGCTGGCACCGCCCGCACCGAAACGCTGGTGGGGTAGAACGCTTCGTCCAGTTGCAGGCTGCCGTCGGGGCGCCGTTCCAGAATACGTGCCAGGGCCAGGCGGGTGTAGGCGCTGCTGTCTTCGGTCTTGCGTTTGAGCTGCAGGTTGGGCACCGCAAGGTCTACCTGCACCAGGTCACCGTCAGCGGTGTGGGTATCCTTGATTTCCTGTGCCTGGGCGGTATAGCGGAAATTGGCTGCATTGTCGGGCCAGCTCACTTCGCGGCCGCCATCGGTACGCAGCGGCAGGCACAGATACACCTCACTGTCTTGGCACGCGTCGTCGCCGATTTCCAGCGGCGGCGGTGGCGGAAGGTCGGCGGGAATGTCGAACACCGTGCCGTCCGGCATCACACCTCGCGCCCGGGTGATGGCGACTTTGCCCAGGCTCAGGTATTCGTCGTTCAACTGAAGTTCGCTGAAGCCGTAGAAGGCTGCATTGAGGCTGGCGAGGCGCTGGTGCAGGGCTGCTTCGCTGGCCCTTGTCGCCTGCTGGAAATGCTGTGGTTTGACGAACAGGCCTTCGGGCCAGAGAACGGGATTGCGTGAACTCATGGGCGCTCCGTGTCAGCGTGAGTAAGCAGGAAGGGCAAAGGGTGTTGAGGTGCCATCAGTCTTCTTCCTTGAGCACGATGTGCGTGTCGTTGACCAACACCGACAGCATGATCTGGCGGCCACGCGGCGGAATGCGCAGTACTTGCCGCCAACTGGCGTTTTCATGGCCTCGGTAGTCGGCAATAACCGCGACGAAGCGGGTTTCGGCGTGGATGGGTTCGAACGGGATGTACTTGAACTGGCCAGGGCGCAGCAGGTAGTCGTCACTACGGATATAGGTACTGCGCAGCGCCTTGGCCGGGTCCTGCTCCAGTAGCTGGTACACGGTGTTGCGCAGCAGTGAGTCGTCGCGCAGTTGCAGGATCGTGATGGCAATGGGCGTGGCGACCAGCGCTGAGGCAACGCTTGTGGTGCGCGGCAAGGTCAACGCCACCTGAGGGTCGTCGTAGCTGCCGGGGCCGCTTTCTTCCAGGGGCGAGCGAGCCGGGTCGCTTTCGTCTCCTTCGTCCAGCTCGACGGGGGACATGGCCGGGAATTGCGCTTGCAGGTATTCGAACAGAACCCCGATTTTTTCGGTCAACGCATAGGGGTCGCCAGCACTCAGGGTCACAGCGTAGGGGCTGGGCTCCAGGGCGCGATCCTGATCGGCTGCGACGTCAAGGCTGTCCGGATTGCCGTTGAGGGTAGGGCTGGCATTGATGCTGAATGCGACCTCGGTCGGGTGATCCTTGGGCGGCCCGATGGGCAACGAGTGGTCCATGGCCACCTGGCTCATTCTGCTCAAAGAGGTGCAGCCGGCGGGGCCGACCAGCGCAAGCAGCAGGGGGGCGAGCAGAAGTGGATGAGGCTTCATGGGTATGCTCCGGCAATCAGGCGCTGCAGCGGGTTTTCTCGGAGTGCCCCTTCACCGTCTGCTGCGTCCAGCGCTGCCAGAGGGTCGTTCCCCATGGCTGCTTTGAAGACCGAGCAGATCTCGACGGCTGGTTGGGGGGCAGAAGGCTGTGCCGGCCAAGCGGGTGCAGGCGCTTCGGCTATCAGGCGGTCGAGCACCCTCGGGTCCGGGTTGAACAGGTCCTCCAGCGAGCGTGTGCAGGCCTGATCCTGGGAGTACTGAACCTGTAGGCGATAGGCACCAATGAGAAGCTGGTCACCCTCAACCAGGCGCCTGGGTGGAAGCGGCCCCAGGCTGTTGGCACTGCCATTGACGTAGGTGCGGTGGCAGTGGTCGATCACACAGAAGCTGCCCTCGATCCAGCGGATTTCGCAGTGGATGGGCGCAACGGCCTGATCGCGGTCATTGATTCGCCAGTTTGCTCGCCCGCTGCCGATGGTGCCGCCCTTGCAGTCGAACAGGTGCCGAGCAGTAACGCCGTGCTGCAGTTGGTCGAGGTTGGTGATGCTCAAGGTGACTGTGCTCATGAGCGCCCCCGGAAGCGTACAACCGGGCTGATCTGGCCATGCCGGTCGTCGACGAAGCTGGTCCAGCCCAGATAGGCACCCTGGCTGCGGTGCAAGCAGAAGGGTGACAACGCGCTCTGCTTGAGGCGCAGCTCCAGGTCATAGGCCAGCCCGTCACGCAGCAGAAAGTCGATCAGTGCGCGCAAACGGCCGAAGTTGATGCCGCTGGGCAGCAAGTCCCGCAGCTGCTTCTGGTCGAGTTCGCTGATCACGATGGTGAACTTGCTGCTGCGGGTGCGCGTGCGGCTGCCAATCATGAACGTGCTGCCCAGCTGGCCGTTGGTCCGCCCCAGGCTTGCAAGCTGCCTGGACGGCGTGACGACTGATCGCGTCTCGAACTCGCGGATGTGCACCTGCTTGAGGTCGAAGCAGTGCGCAATGATGCCGGCCACAGTGCCCGGCGCACGGCTGCGGCTGGCGATTACGCCGGCAAAACTGAGCAGGCGGCTCCAGGGCAGCGCCGTGTCCCCTCGCAACTGCTTGTCGTTAAGCCCCAGCAGGGCAAACATGTACTGCGAGAACCCGTCACTGGCACCTGGCTGGAAGCGGATGTAATAGCGGTACTTGCGCCAGATACGGTGCAACAGGCTGAGCAGGTAGTGGTTGAAGAAGTCGAAGAAGGCCGGCCGTACACCGATGCCATGCGCATGTTCATACGCCACCTGTTCCAGATAATAGGTGGGCAATGGCGAATCGGTGCCGTGCAACCCCAGGAACGTGGCAACGACGCGGTAGCGCTCGTCCTCAGCGGGCATTCGCTGGGCTTTGTACACGTCCGATACAGGGAAGGTCAGCCGTGGGTCGCAGGCCAGGCGCATGCGCAACCGGGTGGCCTCGTCCGGCCAACGCGGTTCCAGGTTATCGCCATGCAGCCCGTGCAACCGCTCCAGCAACTGGAAGAAGTTGTACTGGTGCGCTTTGCAGAGCAGCTTGTCGGCTAGATCAGCGGTTGCTTGCCGGTCTGTATTGGCCATGTGTAGTGCTCGTTATTGGTGGTGTTGATCACTTCCAGCTGGTGGAAGGAATTGATGCTGGCGTACAGCGCGAAGAAGTGCGCGAGCACACAGCTGAACAGGTACAAGTCGCCTTCGCAGAGGAAGGCGGTCTGGTCCAGTTTCAGCCGGGTGTGCAGGCCGCGAATGGGTTGCCCCTTGATCAGCCAATCCATGGGCTGCGTATGAATGTCGCGCATACCTTCCAGGCGTTTACGGGTGGTGCGAGCCTGCTGGATGTCGTGCAGGGCCATGAAGTCATAGGCCCGGATCACCGCTTTCAGCGGCTCTACCGAGAGCATGGACAGGTAGTTGAGCGACATGTTGGAGATCAACGCCCACTGCAACTGGCCGTCCAGCACCGGGCGACAGGGGCGGGTGGGGGTACAGAGATTGGTGTAGGTGGCCAGCGGCGGCGTAAGTTCGCTCAGGACGTTGATGTCATCCACGCCTAGCGCCAGCGGTAGGTCCCGATTGGTGCAGGTGAGGTCGATGGACGCGGTTTCCAGCTCGCCTATGTAGCTGTTGGCGTCGGCGCGGACGAAGGCGATTTGATGCATGACGCCATTGCCGTGCAGGCACTCTTCCAGCTGGCAGCGGTAATACAGCGCCGTGCGCCCCTGGACGTGCTCGATTTCATGGGCGAATGACTCGAAGGGACGGAAGGTCCGAAGGTGCTCACCGGTGTTACCGTCAGTCGTCGTTCGGGTGCTGATCACCTGGTCGACACTGAAGATTTCGTAGCCGTGCGGCGCTGTGCCCTTGGGCTTCAGTGGAACCATGGCGTCCTTGCCGGACAGGTCGATGGGCTCGGCGCTGTGCTGGAACAGGTTGACCGCAGGTGCGCAGAACAGGTTGAAATCTGCTTTGCCGACACGCAGCGAGTCGGGTAGCTGGCGCGTGAAGTGAAATTCGAGGTTTACCTGCTGGCTGCCATGAGCTGGCCAGATTTTTTCCAGCCCGGTAACGCTGAAAAAGTGAAAACGTTGAGGGAACGCGAAGTATTCCTGCAGGATGCGGTAGCCATCAAAGACGTTCTGTGGATAAGGCAGCAAGGCGTCGTTGGGGCTGAACCCTGGGAATGCGATGCTGTTTGCCGGCAGCCGACGAACCTCGCCATTGATGGTCACGCTGACATGCTTGAGGTATTGAGAAACCCACAGGTAAAGCGTGCGAGCGGTTCGGGCATCGCCGCTGAGGTAAAAGTCGAGGCCGGTACAGCCCAGGCTGTTCAACGGCCGCTCGACCAGTGATTGAAGGCCGATGCAGATCACAGAACTGTCGGATGTCTGGGTGGCTGCGACCGTGTCGATCTCGAACGGATGAATGTTGACCGCTGTACAGGTGCGGAACTCGCAGGCCACGCCGTCTACCGGTTTCGAGAACAGCCGCGACCCCTTTGGGATGCGCTGTGACTGGCTGAGGGATTGCCTCACCGGGCTGAACTTGATGATCGTCGCGCTGGGCATCGGCCGCAGGTAGTTCGGCCACAGCAACTGCAGCATGGGATGGGTCAGCTCTGGCAAGTCGTCTTCCAGCTTCAGCCGTAGCTTGGCTGTCAGGAACGCAAAGGCTTCCATCAGGCGTTCGACATCGGGGTCGCTGGCGCCTTTGCCAAGCAACTGCGCGAGTTGTGGGTTGTCCTTGGCAAAGTCGTTCCCCAGTTCGTGCAGGTAACGCAGTTCTTCGCTGAAACTGTCTCTCAGTGACATCGGTCACCTCACGCGCGTGTAGCGGTTGTGCCCATCGACCAGCAGCTCGAGTTGCAGCTGCTCTGCGTGGTTGTTGACCTGTACCAGGCAATCCAGCCTGAAATGCAGCTCCAGCGGGGCATGGGTATCGGGCACTGCGTTGAGCGTGCGTACCTGTATGCGCGGCTCGAAGCGCTGGAGGGTGCGGCGGATATCCGCGCTCACCTGCACAAGCAAGTCGCCGTTGCTCACGTCATGCCCATTGAAGTCGCGCAGGCCCAGCTCAGGGCTGCTCTGGGAGCACCCCTGGCGGGCATTCAGCAGCGTTTCGAGGTGGCGCTTGATGGCGGCGAACTTGTGGGAAGCGCTCTCGCGTCGGGAGGCCTCCCGGCGGGTGCACTGGTCCACCATCAGGCGATCAAAAAGACCACTCATTGCGTATCGAGCCGCCCGACCAGAGAAATCTCGAAGTTCGCGCCCATGTACTTGAAGTGCGGGCGTACGGCGAGCGAAACCTGGTACCAGCCCGGGTCACCCGCAACATCCGAGACCTCAATACGGGCGGCACGCAGCGGCCGGCGGCTGCGAACGTCGGCAGACGGGTTCTCCTGGTCGGCGACGTACTGCTTGATCCATTTGTTCAGCTCGGACTCAAGGTCACGGCGCTCTTTCCAACTGCCGATCTGCTCGCGCTGCAGCACCTTGATGTAGTGGGCGAGCCGGTTGACGATGAACAGGTAGGGCAACTGGGTACCCAGCTTGTAGTTGGTCTGTGCCTGAAGCCCCTCAGGGGTTTTCGGGAAGTGCTTGGGCTTTTGTACCGAGTTGGCGGAGAAGAACGCGGCGTTGTCGCTGTCTTTGCGCATGGTCAGGGCGATGAAGCCCTCTTCGGCCAGTTCGAATTCCTTGCGGTCGGATATCAGCACCTCGGTAGGGATCTTGGCCTGCAACTGGCCCAGGGATTCGTACAGGTGGACCGGCAAGTCTTCGACGGCACCGCCCGATTGGGGGCCGATGATGTTCGGGCACCAGCGGTAGCGGGCGAAGCTGTCGTTGATGCAACTGGCTAACAGAAAAGCAGAATTGCCCCACAGGTAGTTGTCGTGCTGCCCGGCGATGTCTTCGTTGTAGTTGAAGCTCTCGATCGGTTGTTCCTGCGGGTGGTAAGCGGAGCGAAGCATGAAGCGCGGCCCGGTCAGGGCGACGTGGCGGGCGTCTTCGCTTTCACGAAAAGCGCGCCACTTGGCATGCCGAGGGCCGGCGAAGAGGTCTTTTATTTCCTTGAGGTTAGGCAGCTCCTCGAAGCTGTTCAAATTGAAGAATTCGGGGGCAGGTGCAGCAAGAAAAGGGGCATGGGACATGGCGCCAACGGAGGCCATGTAACTTAGCAACTTGATGTCAGGGGAAGAGGGGCCGAAGTTGTAGTTGCCTACCATTGCCGCAACCGGCTCTCCCCCGAATTGGCCATAACCCGCGGTGTATACATGCTTGTAGATACCGCTGCAGGTAATGTCGGCAGCATTTTCGAAGTCGTCGAGCAGGTCCTCTTTAGTGACATGCAAGACTTCAAGCTTGATGTTCTCCCTGAAGTCCGTGCGGTCGACCAGAAGTTTCAGGCTGCGCCACGATGATTCAAGCTGCTGGAACTCAGGCTGATGCAGTATGGCATCCATCTGTTTGCCGAGCATTCGGTCGATTTCGGCAATCATCTGGTCGGCTCGGTGTTTGTTGATCAGTTGATCCGGGTCATTGCTCTTGAGGATTTCGGCGATGAAGGCAGATACGCCCTGCCTGGCAATCTGGTAGCCCTCCTGAGCAGGCACCAGCTTGGTTTCTGCCATGATCTGGTCGAGCAAGGTGGCATTGCTCAATGTGTCGGCCGTTGCGTCTGTGGTGATGGCGGTGCTGCTTGGCTTGGGCATGTGGACGCTCCATTGTCTCAATCTTGTTCTGGCGCCTCGAGCACCAGGTCCAGTTCTTGGGCGAGCTGCTTACGCGCCTGCTCGTTGTTAAGCAGGTGCTGCAATTGCTTGCGGAAGGCCGGGACGTTACCCAGCGGGCCTTTCAGGGCGACCAGTGCTTCGCGCAGCGCCAGCAGCTTGTTCAGCTCGGGCACCTGGCGCGCGATCCGGTCCGGCCCGAAATCGTTGATGGACCTGAACTGCAGGTAGACGGCCAGCTCGGTATCCGGGGCGGTGCCAAGCCTGGACGGTACCGTTACGTCCAGGCTCACGTTGGCGTCGTTCAACACGCTGTTGAATGTATGTTTATCGATGCGCATGACCTGACGGTCCTCAAGCGCACGGTTGTCATCCAGGCCGAAGTCGCCCAGCACCAGCATCTTGTGCGGCAGCTCCACCTCAGCCTGCTCATCGCTGGTAGCGGGGACATACTTGATATTGACGCGTTCTTTCGGCGCAACGGATCCCGTATTGTTAGACATCGGTACGCAACTCCCTGTTGGGCTGTAGGATGTTCAGGTGCTAGTTGTGTTTATTGTTGTCTCGGTCTTGTAGGAAGATTCCCACATATGATTAATGGGTTGGGTTATTTGTCCGTTCCCTATGAAAACGATGCGCGGAAGAGTGGTCTTTGGTCGAGCATTAAGATGTAAATAAATATTTGTTTGTGTGCATTCGGTACTGTGTAATAGGCTTCTGCTGGATTTGTTTTAATTGGTCGCACGGACGCATAGGCATTGCTATCTATTTGTAGGAAAGTTCTTTGCGCAATATAGGCCATTTGTACTATTCAGAGAGTAAATTCAGGATGATTAACCGCTGTGCATATGGCGCCGGTCTCTCGTTGCTGTTTTGTCTGCAGCCGGTGCTGGCAGGCTCCACGCGGGACTGTCCCCGGATCGTGTCCAACGTCGAGCGACTGGCCTGTTTCGATCAGGCTGCTGGCACCCCGGCGTACACGCCAAAGCGGCAGTGGTCTGCACCGGAGCAGCAGGCCCCCACTGTGTTACGGGTGATGGCAAATGAAGCTGAACGGGCACCGGATGACCTGACGTTTCGCATCGGGAGCCAGCCCCAGGACGGGGCAGGCGCACCAGCGCTTGTGATTTCGGCGCCCGCCATCGCATCGGATGATGAACGTGCCTACATGGCAATCAGTTGCATCCAGGCCATCTCCCGGCTACAGCTGATTGCCAGGCGTCCGATCGAAGCAAGCTGGGTCAAGGTACGCCTGAGCGGGGAGGGCTGGTCTACCCGTGAGACCCCCTGGCAGGTGATGGAGAACGGTCAAGTGCTCGATGCCGGGCGGGGCCTGCCCGCCATAGAGCAGATCAGGAAGCTGATCGGTGCCCAGCGTATCGAGGTTGTGAGTGATCACGGCGAGGTCGACGGGCTGACCTTCGATGCGCAAGGCCTGGACCCCTTGATCAGCCGGGCGCGGAGCACATGTCGGTGGTAGCGCAGGTATCCGGGGAAGAGGTCGCTCGGTTGCTCGCGCCGATTGATCCGGCAGTTCCGGCTGGCCTGTTCGATGTCGAGGACGAAACCTATCAGGCCATTGATCAGGAGATGGTCAAGCTGGGTGGGCTGCAGGAAGCCTCGATCGACTGGGTCTACATCGAAGACGCGTCCCGTCAGTACCTGAGCCAGCAATGCAAGCACTTGCGAATCGTTGCGCACCTGAGTGCCGCATGGTTGCGTAGCGGCTGCTGGGAGCAGTGGGGATGCACCTTGGCGTTGCTGGCCGGCATGCTCGAGTGCTATTGGGAGGCCGCTCATCCCAAGCCGGGACCGAAAGGCTTCCTGGGCAAGCGCAAGCTGGTTGCCCTGGTGATCGATCGCTTGGCCGAGGCGCTCCCGCGTCTTGATCGTTTTACCTACACCCCGACCCACGCAGCGGCAGCGCAGGCTGCCTTGAAACGTTTGCAACAACAGGAAACGGGGCAGCTGGACACGGCAGCACTGGGCGAACTTGAGCGCCTGCTAGGCAAATACTCGGAACTTGCCAGCGGTGGCGGCGAGGCTGCTGTGCCCAAAGCGCCGGCTGCAACCGAGAAGCCTGCACCGTTGGCCGATGTCATCGCCACACCCGTGTCACGCATGTCGATGGGCAATGAGCGTGAGACACGCCGGGCCGTGCTGTCCATGGCCGAGCTCATCAACCAGCAGGACCCTTACGACGCTACCGGCTACCAGTTACGGCGTTTCGGTTTGTGGGCGCACATTCAGGTTGCTCCCCAAGTCAGGCAGGGCAACCGTACGGAATTGATGGCGGTTCCGCTGGATATCACGCGGGTCTATGAAGAGGCCATAGCCAGTCAGGTGGTTGACCCCGCCTTGCTGCAGCGCATTGAAAAGAGCCTGACGGCTTGCCCCTTCTGGATTCGCGGCAGCTTTCTGGCTGCGACCGTCGCCACACAGCTGGCGATGTGCGAGGTGGCCGAGGCCATCCGTTGTGCCACCGCCCGGTTTGTACAGCGTATGCCTTCGCTGCAGCAGTTGTGCTTCAGCGACGGGCTGGTATTTGTCGACGACCAGTGCCTGGCCTGGCTCAAGGGCACGCAAGGGCCGTCAGGCCAAGGTGCAACCCCCCAGGAGTTCAGCGGCCTGCGCGAGGAGCTGGTCAGCCAGCTGGAAACCGGTGGCGTAGAACCGCTGCTCCTTCGGCTGCAAGGGTTGCAAGCGGGCTTTCGTGCTCCCCGTGAGCGTTGCCACACCACGGTGATTGCAGCCGATCTGCTGGCCGCGCGGGGCGTGTCCTGGCTGGCCCAGGACCTGTGCGCCAGCGTTGCCCGAACCATGCAGCAAACCACCGCCAGTGCGTGGGAGCCCGAGGTATTTCAGCGGCTTCAGCAGTACGCCGCATCCCCAGCGCTGGCAGTTCAAGACAAGGATCAGGAGCCTCGATGAATCAAATATGGACGCAACTCAAACGTTGGGGCTTGCCGTGGGTAACGCGCATTGGCCTGGCACTGCCGCTGCTGCTCGGGCTTGGCGCCTTGCTGATGCTGGTCGCTATCTGGTGGCTAGGCCCGCAATGGACGTGGCGTGAGCAGCAGCCGCTGGCAAGTGTGGCTCATCGCAGCGTGGCAAGCCTGGTGCTCGTGCTGGTGCCGCTTCTGTGCTGGCTTGGGGTGCTGCGCACGCGCTTTCGCCGCCTGCAAGCGGAGCGCCGCCAGGCACTGGCCGCCGAACAGGATGTCGCGCTACCGTTCGTGCAGGCGCAAGAGCGGGCCTTGAGCCAGGGGCTTGAGCGGTACCTCGACAATGCCGGTGGGCGACGCGCGTTGTACCGGCTGCCCTGGTACCTGGTGTTGGGCGACGAACAGTCCGGTAAAAGCAGCTTCATCGACCGCACCGATCAGCGCTTTACCCTGACGCGTATCGACCAGGCCCAGGCACGGGGCCGACAGGCTGAAGCACTGGCCTACCCGGTAGGCTGGTGGGTCAGCGACGATGCCGTGATCATCGACCCGCCCGGTGTTTTCATCAGTCAAAAACCGCCGGCGGGCTCGGCGGCCAACGCCCCCTCCGAAGCCTCCGCGCCGCTCGGCATCCAGGCCCGGTTGTGGGAGCACCTGTTGGGCTGGCTGCAGCGTAAGCGAAGCCAGCGGGCGCTCAATGGTGTGTTGCTGGTGGTCGACCTGCCGGCGCTGCTGCATGGCAAGCCCGAGCAGCGCGTCGCGCTGGCCCATGGGTTGCGCACACGCCTTTACGAAGTGAGCAGTCAGTTGGGGGCGCGCCTGCCGCTGTACGTGGTACTGACCAAATTCGATCTGCTGGACGGCTTCGACCAGTTCTACAGCCAGCTTCCGGCCGCCAAGCGTGAAAGCCTGTTGGGGTTCACCTTCAAGCTGGATGCGGTTGACGCGTTCGACGCCTGGCTGGATGAGTATGACGAGCACTACGGGCGGCTTCTCACCCAATTGCAGGAGCAGGTCATCGACCGGCTGGATGTACTGGGCAAGACAGCGCCGTGCGGGCGCCTGTTCTCACTGCATGCACAGTTGATCGGGTTGCGCCCCATACTGCAGGCATTCTTGCGCGAAACCTTGGCGAGTGACCGGTTCACCACGCCACCCTTGGTACGTGGTGTGTACTGGTCGTCAGTGGTACAGCAAGGCGACATGCGCAATGCCTTTGTCCGTGAAGCGGCACAGCCCTACACGACGAAGCTGCCCCTGCGTGAAGGTAAAGCACAGGGGAAGGCGTTGGTCTATTTCATCCAGCAAGCATTCAGGCGGGTTATCTATCAGGAAGCCGGGCTGGCGGGTGACAATGTTCGGGTTGCGCGCAGCAAGCGCCACTTGCTGTGGGTGGGCTCTGGTGTAGGCATCCTGGCGTTCAGTATCGCCGTTGCCAGCTGGCAGCGTTACGCCGACATCAATGGCGCCAAGGCTGCCAGTGTGCTCGCCAAAAGCCAGGAGTACAGCGGTCACGAAGTCGATATGCGTCTTGATCCGACCGGGCGCAACCTGCTGGCGCCACTGGACCAGATTCGCGATGCGGTGTCGGTGTTTGGCGACTATCGTGCGGCCTGGCCGGTGGTTGCCGATTTTGGCTTGTATCAAGGGCGCAACATTGGTCCCTTGGTTGATGAGGCGTACCTCAGCTTGTTGTCTAAACGTTTCTTGCCGGCCTTGGCCAGTGGTGTGATCGATGCCATGAATGCAGCACCCCCTGGCAGCGAGCAACAAATGGCCGCGCTCAGGGTTTACCGGATGATCGAGGACCGTAACAGCCGCCGGCCCGAATGGGTCGAGGACTGGATGGCCCGTCAGTGGCAGCGGGCCTTTCCTGGCCAGGGGCAGTTGCAGCGTGACCTCATGCAGCACCTGAAATACGCCTTGGCCTATGCCGATACCGATTTGCCGCAGTACCGCCAGCGGGTCAGCGAAGTGCAGCAGGGGCTGCGCAAATTGCCGTTGCCACAGCGGGTCTATGCAGGGCTGAAACAACAATCGTACCAGCAGTTGCACGCCGGGCTGGACCTGCGCCACCAGGTAGGGCCTGCGTTCGATGTGGTGTACCAGCCGTCTTCCGGGGCCAGGCAAGGGGATGAGGATGTACGGCTGGCCGCCATGCTCACCGCCAAAGGCTTCAGGGAATACTTCGAGCCGCACAGCCAACGCTTCGCTGAAATGGCGATGGTTGATCAATGGGCATTGGGGGAGCGCAGTCAACTCGAATATTCGGACGTCGACCGCGATGCGCTGACCGAGCGGCTGTATAACCTCTACAGCGCCGATTACATTGACAGCTGGCGGCGCGCCCTGAACGCTTTTACGGTGGCTGACTTCCGTGATCTGGACCATGGTGTCGCGATCCTGGAGCAGTTGACCGGCCCCGCAGCACCGTTGCAACGGCTGCTGGATACGGTCAGGGATAACACCTCGCTTGCGCCTCCAGCAGCTGTTGAAGCATCGGGTGAGCTGAGTACGCTGCGCGTAGCAACCGGAAAACCCGAGCAACAGCAAGCGTTGGCCATCCAGCGGGCGTTTGCAGGCTTGGGCGCCATGCTGCAGGCGACAGGAGAAAAGCCGAGCTACTACGATGAAACCCTTGGCGCTGTTGCGGCCGTGCTGGACTACGCCAAGGCCGTACAAGACAGCCCGGACCGCGGCAAGGCCGCGTTGCAAGCCGTGCATCAGCGCTTTGCGATGACAGGGCAGGACCCGATCGGCACCCTGCAACGTATTGCCACAGGTTTACCGGAGCCTATCAGCCACCAGGTCAGAAAGCTCGCCGACCAGACTGCCCAGGTGCTGAACGTTGAAGCACTGCGCGAACTGGAGCGACGTTGGGATGCTGACGTGTACAGTTTTTTCCAGCAACGCCTGGCAGGCCGCTACCCCTTTGTGGTGAAGGCACCCGATGCTTCTTTGGATGACTTCGAGGCGTTCTTCGGGCCGAAAGGGCGCCTGCAGCAGTTTAATGATCGGTATCTCAAGGTTTTCCTGAAGGACAACCTTGAGGCCTTGCAGTCCGCTCAGCACGGGCAATCCCTGATTCGTGCCGACGTGATCGAGCAGCTCGAGCTGGCGGATCGCATCCGCGAAACCTTCTTCGATCAGCGTGGCAAGCTGAGTGTGCAGTTCAGCATCGAGCCCTTGGGGCTCAGTGCGAACCAGCGTACCAGCCTGCTGGACCTGGATGGCCAGTTGATTGCCTACACCCATGGGCCAAGCCATATCACGGGTATTGTCTGGCCCAATACCTTGGGGCAGCAGGTCCGCAGCAATCTCACCTTGCTAAGGCAAAATGGCAACAGCAGCAGCCTGGAGTACCGTGGCCCGTGGTCGATGTTTCGCTTGCTCAGCCGCGGCGCGCTCAATGGCCGGACGGCGACCAGCGTGGACCTGAGCTTCAGGACCGGAGATGGCGTGATGCGCTATCGGCTTAACGCTGAAAAAGCCTTCAATCCCATTACCCAGCAACCTTTCAAAGGTTTCCGCTTGCCCCGAGGCTTGTTGCAACAGCCAGCCAGTGTGGTGCAGGCGGTGCTACCGGATGGGCAGCGACCATGAGCATCGTCAGGGGCGCAGTTCATTGACTGGGCAGGCTTTCGAAGCCTGGGTATGCGCTGGCTGCCCCGGCCTCTGCTTACTCCACAGCCTCGGCTACGCCCCGATCCTCACCCAGGAACCCGCCACTCTGATGCTGCCACAACCGTGCATAGGTACCCTTTTTCGCCAACAGTTCGGCATGGGTGCCTTGCTCGATGATGCGCCCTTCATCCATCACGATCAGCCGGTCCATGGCGGCGATCGTCGACAACCGGTGGGCGATGGCAATAACGGTCTTGCCTTGCATCATTTCATCCAGGCTCTCCTGAATGGCCACCTCCACCTCCGAGTCCAGCGCGCTGGTGGCTTCGTCAAGCAGGAGGATCGGTGCGTTCTTCAGCATCACCCGGGCAATTGCAATGCGCTGGCGTTGGCCGCCAGACAGCTTGATGCCGCGTTCACCCACCAGGATGTCGTAACCGCTGTTGCCCTGGCGGTCGCTGAGCTGGCTGATGAAACCATCGGCCTGGGCACTGGCCGCAGCGGCACGGATCTGTGCTTCGGTAGCATCGGGGCGGCCATAGGCAATGTTGTCGCGAATCGAACGGTGCAACAGCGAGGTGTCCTGAGTGACCATGCCGATGGCGCTGCGCAGGCTATCCTGCGTGACCTTGGCGACGTTCTGGCCGTCGATGCGTATTTCCCCCTTGTCCACGTCGTAGAAGCGCAGCAGCAGGTTGATCAAGGTGGACTTGCCGGCGCCGGAGCGGCCGACCAGGCCGACTTTTTCGCCCGGACGGATGTGCAGCGTCAGCTCATTGAGCACCTGGCGCTCGCCGTTGTAGTTGAAGCTGACCTTGTCGAAACTCACCGCGCCACCCGTGGTTACCAGCTCTGCAGCACCCGGCACATCCTGCACCTTGGGGCCGCGGGTGAGGGTGGCCATACCGTCCTGCACGGTG
Source organism: Pseudomonas sp. CGJS7 (assembly GCF_036961695.1). Classification (NCBI taxonomy): domain Bacteria; kingdom Pseudomonadati; phylum Pseudomonadota; class Gammaproteobacteria; order Pseudomonadales; family Pseudomonadaceae; genus Pseudomonas; species Pseudomonas sp. CGJS7. The sequence goes on from NZ_JBAMDI010000057.1 coordinate 19,960, forward strand.
CCGATGTTTTCGAACAGCGAGGTAATTTCCCACATGATCCAGTGCGACATACCGTTGACGCGCAAGGCCATGGCGGTAATCGCTGCCACGGCCCCGGTGCCGACCTGGCCCTGGTGCCACAGCCACAGTGCGTAGCCACCGGCACCAAAGATCAAGCCCACCACCAACGCCTGGTTGACGATTTCGAACTGGCTCACCAGGCGCATCTGGCGAAAACCGGTCTGCTTGAAATCTTCCATGGCTGCGCGCGCAAAGTGCGCTTCGCGGTTGGAGTGCGAAAACAGTTTTACCGTGGTGATGTTGGTGTAAGCGTCAGAAACCCGCCCGGTCATCGACGACCGGGCATTGGCCTGCTCCTGCCCGACCTTGCCCAGCCGGGGGACGAAATACAGCATGGCCAAGCCGAACAGCACGACCCAGGCAATGAAGGGCAGCATCAGTTTCAGGGCAAAGCCGCCGGCCAGGGCAATGATCGCGATGAAATACACGCCAATCCCGGGCAGGATTTCAATGAGTGTAAACAGCACATCGCGTACTGCCAGCGCCGTCTGCATCACCTTGGTAGTGACCCGGCCAGAAAACTCGTCAGAAAAGAACGATAAGCTCTGGCGCAACATCAGGCGGTGAAAATCCCAACGCAGCCGCAGCGGCAGGTTGATCGCCAGCACCTGGTGCTGAACCATGGTGCGCAGCGCCACCAGCCCGATGCTGACCACCAGGACGATGCCGATCCCCCACAGCACACGGCTTTCCTCGGGGCCAACAGTACCGCCTGCCTGCCAGGACGCGAGCAGGTCGACCACCTGGCCCAGGAACGCGAATAGCCAGGCTTCGTATATCGACACCCCGGCACTGAGCAGCGCCAGCGCCAGGATGTAGCCACGGGCGCCGCGGGTACAAGCCCACATGAAGCGCAACAGGCCAACGGGCGGCGGTGGTACCTCGTCGGGTGGGAAGGGGTCGAGCCGACGTTCAAAGATACGCAGCATGCTTGTCTCCGGTAAACGGTTCTTGCTTGGCCAATGCCCTGTCGGCTTGCCTTTGGCGACTTTTGTTTTTAACCCGGAAAAGGTCGGCCTTGGGGTGTTTGTTAACAAACCTTTGCAACTCATTACATTTCAGATTGATTTCATTCTGCCTTGATGCTGTATAATTGACGCAACCTTGTGTCTACCATAATTTTTGTCGTTTTTTTGACATGAGTCATAAAGCGTCAGCAGAGGATGTGACACATTCCGCCTTCAAACCGTTTCAATTTACCTTTTGCAGAGCCAGTGTTTTGACTAATGGAATGCAGTTGTTGGCGATTTCCGGCCTGAGCGTCGAGAGCAGCCAGCTTCATCAACAAGGACTGTACTGGTTAGCCTGTGACGCCGCCGAAGACGCCTCCTTGCTATGCCGCCAGGTAGTCGAAGGCATGCCCGATAATGCCAGGGCAGCCCTGATCGCCGATGCGCAAGCCATGGATGACGTGCTGGGTGCGCTCGACGCAACGCGCGGCCCGGCCGAGCTCGCGTTGTATGAGGCCAACTCGCAAGCCACCCGTTATCTGGTTGAAGACCTGCCTCGTCTTGATGCCCGTGGGCGTGTGCTGGTGCTGCTGGCACCGGCACACGCCTGGGCGGATACCGAAGTCGAGCACTGGTGCAATGCGCTGCGCCCGGCGTTGTTGGCTGAAGCGGCGTTGCTGCTGGTCGTCAGTGGGGGACAGAGCACCGCCTTGGTCGAGCGCCTGCGCGTTTTCAACCAGTGCCTCGACGGCCTGGGGCAGGTGTACCGCGGCAAAGGTGGGGTGCGCTACCTGCAGCATTTCTGGAGCAACCCGCTTGGCAAAGCAGCCACCCGGGACATGGAGCTGACTCGGCTGAGCGCGGGGTTTGCCGTTGCTGCCACGCCTCAGGCACCCAGCGACACCGGTGGCGACGAGTTGCTGTGCCTGGCCCAGCGCCCAGTACTGGAAGGCGCGCCAGCCTTCTCTGAACACTGGCAGGTCTGCGAAAGCTTTGAGGAACTGGGGGGCAAAGCCAGCCGGGCGGTGTCTGCCACGGTGATCTTTGCCATGGACGGTGGGCAGCGTCTGGATAGCCTGGCGCGCCAACTGCACCACCTGCGGCAGTCGCGTGGCAACGCCTTGAAGCTGGTGGTGCGCGAAATGGCGCCGACCCTGCGTTATCAAGACGAACAGTTGCTGCTGGCTTGTGGTGCCAGCCAGATCGTGCCGTTCGGTGCCAGCTTGTCACGCTTCCTGACCATGGTCGAGAGCATCCAGGGTTACGTCTGGCGTCGACACCTGCCAACCGACTTCGATGCCTTGCTGGCACGCCTGCGGCCGCTGGCCATCTGTGGGTTGGTAGCGCCACGGGCGTTCGCCGAGGCTGTGCAAAGCATGTGGCACGGGGTGCGCAACGGCGAAATCGTCCACCAGTTGCTGGTGTTGCGTCCGGCGCCCGGCCTGACCCCGCTGCAGGCTTGCTCGCGTACGGTATTCCGCCGTGATGGCGACATTGCCTGCGTGGTTGGCGAGGTGCTGTTCCTGTTCCTGTTCGCCTGCCGCTCCGAAGGGGTCGAGCAAGCGCTTGACCACATCTTCCAGCTGTCATGGAAAGAGCTGTTCATCAGCCAGGAGGTACTTGCCGGCGTCGACAGCCTGGCCACTCCGGCCTTCCTCGACAGCAACCTACCGCAGCCACCCCGCAGCGACACGGCGGCGCAACTGCCTGCACAGGCATGGTCGGCGCTGGCACCGCGCAAGGTCGGCCTGGCCAAGCGGGGTAGTGCATGAACTTCGTGCAACTGCTGCAGGTGGTCGGCATTACCGCACTCGTCACGCTGGGCCTGGCCTTGTTGCTAGTGCGCCTGTGTTCGGCATTACGTGGCGTGTTGCGCCGTCGCCTTCCCCCCCGTTACCTGAAACCGCTGGGCGTACGCCGCCGCGCTGCACGCCAGGAACCCCAGAATGACTAATACCACCATCACCCTCCCGGTACTGGCCCGCTGGCCTGGACTGGGAGGGTGGAACCTCTATTTTTTTGCAAAGTTTCTGCTGGTCGCGCTGGGCATGCTCGACTTCCAGGCGCTGCCGAACCTGTTGTTTGCTGCGTTTCTGCTTATCCCTTTGCCGGGCCAGTGGCTGCGTATTGCCCGGCAACTGCTGGCGGTGCCAATCGGTATCGCGCTTTTCTACCAGGACACCTGGCTGCCACCCTTCAGCCGCTTGCTGGCGCAGCCGGGGGTGCTGGACTTCTCGTGGGACTATCTGCTCGAGCTGCTGGGCCGCTTCATCAACTGGAACCTGCTGGGGGCGCTGGCAATGTTGCTGGTGGGTTACCTGTACCTACGCCATTGGCTGCGCCTGAGCACCCTGAGCCTGCTGGGGTTGGCATGGCTGTCGGTCGGCGGCTTGCCGTCGCTGGTTGCAGGCCAGGCGCCCGGCGTGGCGGCGCGTACCGCAGCCGAACCCGCGCCTGCCACTGCAGCAGCCGACAATGCCACGCTCGACAGCTGGCTTGAGCGCTTCTTCGCCAGTGAGCGCGAGCGGGTGACGGCGTTCCCGGCCGTGAATGCCGATGAGCAACCGTTCGACCTGCTGGTAATCAACATCTGCTCGCTGGCCTGGGAGGATCTGTCTGCCGTGGGGCTGCGGGACAACCCGCTGTTGTCGCGCATGGACGTGATCTTCGACCAGTTCAACTCGGCGACCTCCTACAGCGGCCCGGCCGCCATCCGTGTGCTGCGTGCCAGCTGCGGACAGTCGTCGCACACTGGCCTGTACCAACCGGCTCCGGAGCAGTGCCTGTTGTTCCAGAACCTGGCCCGGCTGGGTTTCCAGAGCAACACCTTGCTCAACCACAGCGGCCGGTTCGACAACTTCATCGGCGACATTACCCAACAGCACATGCCGCAACCGGGCATGCGCAATACCGACTTCCCACGGGCGCTGGTGGGCTTCGACGGCTCGCCGATTGCCAGTGACCTGGATGTCTTGCGCCGTTGGTGGGGGCAACGCAAAGGCACCCCGGACGAGCATGTGTCACTGTTCTACAACAGCATCAGCCTGCATGACGGCAACCGTATCGTCACTGCCGACGGCGGTACCCGCGTGGCCGACTATGCCACCCGCGCCAATCGCCTGTTTGGCGAGCTTGGCACCTTCCTTGACGAACTGGAGCGCAGTGGCCGCCGGGTAGTGGTCGCCATTGTCCCTGAGCATGGGGCCGCGTTGCATGGTGACCGCATGCAGTTGTCTGGCATGCGCGAAATTCCCACGCCGTCGATTACCCATGTGCCGGTCGGCCTGAAGTTCATCGGTATGGGCCAGCCTGCCCGCAACGAGCCGCTGCGGGTCACAGCTGCCACCAGCTACCTGGCGCTGTCCGAGCTGATCTCGCGTGTGTATGCGGGCCTCGGCCAGCAGCAGGTGCTGGATGTGCCCGGCCTGCTGACCGACCTGCCAACCACCGAGCAGGTTGCCGAAACCTCTGGCGCACAGGTGCTGAATTACCAGGGCCGTGCCTACATGCGCCTGCAAGGCCAGCCTGACTGGCAGCCCATTCCGAAGGAGCGCCCATGATCACTGGCAAGTCAGACCCGTCCGACCGCAGCGACGATATTGCCCAGTTGCGTCAGCACCTGGACATGCCAGAGCTGAACTACCAGGACATCTCGATGCTGGTGGGCGTTCAGCAGGCCCTGCAGCGCTGGCCATTGCTGGGTGAAAGCTGCAGGGCCAGCAGCGACGAAGCGCTGTACGCAGCTGTCACCCTGCGCGAGAGGGTCGCGCCATGACCAGCCTGGCATTGCATGGGGTACGCGGAGGCCTGGGGCGCAGCGCCTTGCTGGCTGCATTGGGCTACGCGCTGCAGGGCGTGGGCGAACGGGTGCTGCTGATTGATCTGTGCCCCAGCAACTTGCTCGGGCTGCACTTCAACCTGCCGCTGGATACGTCCGAGGGCTGGGCGCTGGCCGAGCGGGAAGGGCGGCCGTTCAGCGATGCCGTGTACGAGGTGCTCGATGGCCTGTGCCTGCTGCCGTACGGCAACCTGCCTGGCGGTGCGCAGCACCGTGTGCCCGATGCGCAGTCATGGCGCGCTCGCCAGGTCGAGCTGGCCGAGCATTTCGACTGGCTGTTGTACGACCTGCCGCAATTGCCGGGCGAAACCACCGGCAATGGCATCGAGACTGATGTACGGGTACTGGTGGCAGAAGCGGAAATGGCCAGCCACCTGCTGCTCGGGCGACGTCCGCTCGAGCACTTCGACATGCTGCTGGTCAACCGCTATGACCCGGCCAGCCGCTTGCAGAGCGACCTGTTGATGGTGTGGCGTGACCTGTTTCGTGATCGCTTGCCGATCCAGGTGGTCCATCGCGACGAAGCCTTCCTCGAAGCGCTGGCGTACAAGGCTCCCCTGGGTCTTTACGCACCGCAGAGCCTGGCCTGCCGGGATGTGCAAAGCCTGGCGGTGCGCTGTCTGACGAGGCGCCAGCCGTGACCCTGACCCCTCTGTCGGCCTATACCTGGTTCACCGTCCGTGGCGCGCGTCTGCCGGTCGCGTGGCTGTTCACCCTCGGCGTGTGGCTGGCCTTCCTGTTTCTGCGCCTGGAGTCACCCGCCTGGCAGGCGCTGCTGGCCGAGCGCCAACGCCTGTACCCGCAGCTGGCGGGCAAGCGCCCAACCCTGGGTGACCCGCTGCGTCTGTTGATCCAGAGCCTGTGGTTGTTGCTGCGGCGCCAACCGCAGGCACGTACAGCAGGGCCTGGCCGCCGCGCGTTGGGCGCGGTGCGCATGCACCTGCGGGCGGCAGGCGGGGTGGCGCGCCGCTACCGCGGCCTGCTGATCGATGCATTGCAACAGGTACCCGCGCGCTACCGCGCCAGTGCTTTCAAGCACCAGGCCTCGGCACGCCTGCGCGGCCTGAGCGTGTTTGCCCGGCGGGCGTTCTATAGCGTGCTGACGGTATTCGCCCTCAGCCTCGCCCTGCTGTGCGTGACCGAACCGTTCGGCTACCTGGCGCAACTGATGTTCATCTGCCTGCTGCTGGTCATCGCCCTGCTGGTGCGACACATGCCGGGGCGTTTCCCAACCCTGATGCTGATCGTGCTGTCGACCATCATCTCGTGCCGCTATCTGTGGTGGCGCTACACCTCGACCCTGAACTGGAACGACACCACCGACTTGATATTCGGGGTGATCCTGTTGGCGGCAGAAACCTATTCGTGGTTCGTGCTGATCCTGGGTTACATCCAGACCAGCTGGCCATTGCAGCGCAAGCCGGCAAACCTCCCGGCCAACGTCAGGCACTGGCCAACCGTCGATTTGCTGATCCCTACCTACAACGAAGACCTGTCAGTGGTGCGCACCACGGTAATGGCCGCGCTGGGCCTGGACTGGCCACGCGAGTGCCTGCGCATCTATATCCTCGATGATGGCCGCCGCGACGCGTTTCGTGCCTTTGCCGACGAAGTCGGGGTAGGGTATATCGTGCGGCCCGACAGCAAGCATGCCAAGGCCGGCAACCTCAACCATGCGCTGGGCGTCACCGACAGCGAGTTGATCGCCATCTTCGATTGCGACCATGTGCCGGTGCGCTCCTTCCTGCAACTGACCGTGGGCTGGTTCCTCAAGGACGCTAAACTGGCGCTGGTGCAGACACCGCACCATTTCTTCTCGCCTGACCCGTTCGAGCGCAATCTCGGCTCGTTCCGCCGCCGCCCCAACGAAGGGGAGCTGTTCTACGGCCTGATCCAGGACGGCAACGATATGTGGAACGCGGCGTTTTTCTGCGGCTCGTGTGCCGTGCTGCGCCGCACCGCGCTGGAGAGCATCGGTGGTTTTGCCGTCGAGACCGTGACCGAGGATGCCCACACCGCCCTGCGCCTGCATCGCCAAGGGTGGACATCAGCCTACCTGAGCATTCCGCAGGCCGCGGGCCTGGCCACCGAAAGCCTGTCGGCGCACATCGGCCAGCGCATTCGCTGGGCCCGTGGCATGGTGCAGATCTTCCGCACCGACAACCCGCTGTTCGGGCGTGGCCTTAGCCTGTTCCAGCGGGTGTGCTACGCCAACGCGATGCTGCACTTCCTGGCCGGCCTGCCGCGGCTGGTGTTCCTGACGGCGCCACTGGCGTTCCTGTTGCTGCATGCCTACATCATCTACGCACCGGCATTGATGATTCTGCTGTACGTGCTGCCACACATGATCCACGCCAGCCTGACCAACTCGCGGATGCAGGGCAAGTACCGACAAACCTTCTGGGGTGAGGTCTACGAGACCGTACTGGCCTGGTACATCGCCCGCCCGACCACGGTGGCGCTGTTCGCGCCAAAAAAAGGCACGTTCAACGTCACCGCCAAGGGCGGCCTGATGGAGCAGGAACAGTTCGACTGGCGCATCGCCCAACCTTACCTGTGGCTGGCGGCGCTCAACGTGGTGGGTCTGGGCTTTGCGGTGTGGCGCCTGATCACCGGCCCGACGTCAGAAATCGGCACGGTGATCGTCAGCTCGCTGTGGGTGATCTACAACCTGCTGATTATCGGTGCCGCAGTTGCGGTGGCCGCCGAAGTGCGCCAGGTGCGCCGCGCCCATCGGGTGCAGATGCGCTTGCCGGCGGGGCTGATGCTGGCCAGCGGTCATGCCTACCCCTGCACCCTGGTCGACTACTCCGACGGCGGTATCGGCCTGCAGGTACAGCCCGGTCTGGAGCTGAAACCGGGGGAGCAGGTACGCCTGCTGCTCAACTGCGGCCAGCGCGAGTTCGCCTTCCAGGCGTGCGTCACCCGTACCGTCGGGCAACACGTCGGCCTGGTGTTCCGCGACCTCGCCCTGCAGCAGCGTATCGACCTGGTCCACTGCACCTTTGCCCGCGCCGATGCCTGGCTTGGCTGGAACGAGCAGCACGAGGTCGAGCGCCCGCTGCGCAGCCTGATCGATGTGTTGAAGCTGGGTGGCGTCGGTTACGTGCGCCTGGTCGAGCACATGCCGCCATGGCTGCGGGCGTGGTTGCGCCCGTTGCGTTCGCTGGCGTTGTGGCTGGCCAGCTACTGGCCCCGCACACCGCAGGCAATCCCTTCCATGAACCCTGTTGATCGAGACGCATGATGACTGGTTATCCCGCGCGTACCTGGGGCCTGGCGATGGCGCTGTTTACCGCCTTGTCGCAGAGCGCCGCTGCTGCTTCCGTAGCTCCGCTTGCCGAGCCTGCGGTACCCACACCCACGGTACCAAACTGGCAGGTTGCGAAAACCTTCGAGCAGCTTGGGCATGCGTCCGACAGCCTGCTGCTGGGGGTACGCAACAGTGAGCATATCGAGTTTGGCCTGCGTCGCGATCGCCTGGCCACCGATGCCAGCTTGCAACTGGACTACACGCCTTCGCCAGCCTTGCTGCCGAACCTGTCGCACTTGCGCGTCTACCTCAACGACGAGCTGATGGGCGTAGTTCCGGTGGAAAAGGAGCAGTTGGGCCAGCGTGTACGTCGCCAGCTGCCGTTGGACCCGAAACTGCTTGGCGACTTCAACCGGGTACGTCTGGAGTTTGTCGGGCACTATACCGATGTCTGCGAAGACCCGGCCCACAGCGGCCTGTGGCTTAACCTCAACCGCAAGAGCCAGGTACAGTTGCACGAGCAGGCGCTGGTGCTGGAAAACGACCTGGCGCATTTCCCGTTGCCGTTCTTCGATACCCACGACACCGGCAAGGTAGTGCTGCCGGTGGTGTTCAGCGGCGTGCCGAGCCTGGGCGAGCAGCGTGCGGCGGCAATCCTGGCATCCTACTTCGGCAGCCAGGCCGGTTGGCGCAAGGCCAGCTTCCCTGTGTTGTACAACAACCTGCCGGCCCGTGGCGAAAAACCTGCACCGAGCATCGTGTTTGCCAGCAACGACCGTCGCCCGGCGTTCCTCGCCGATCTGCAGCAGTTCCCGCCAGTCGACGGCCCCGTGCTGCAGGTGATCGATCATCCGCACGACCGCTTCAGCAAAGTGCTGCTGGTGCTGGGCCGTAACGACGACGACCTGATCAAGGCCGCCTCGGCGCTGGCGGTCGGCAACAATCTGTTCCGTGGCGCGCGCGTCAAAGTGGAGCAGATGACCGCGTTGCAACCGCGTCAGCCCTACGATGCGCCGAACTGGACGCGCACCGACCGGCCGGTACGATTTGCCGAACTGCTGGATTACCCCGAGCAACTGCAAGTCAGCGGCCTGCAACCGCGGCCGGTGACACTGGAACTGAACCTGCCGCCCGACTTGTTCGTCTGGCGCAACCAGGGTATTCCGCTGCGCACCCTGTACCGCTATACGGCGCCAGCGGTGACCGACGAATCGCGCCTGAGCATCAGCGTCAACGATCAGTACATCACCAGCATGCCGCTGGTGGGCAATGACCGGCGCGGCGGTACCCTTGAGGAAATGCGCCTGGCAGTGCTGTCCGGTGACAACACTGCATTGAGCGAGAACTCGCTGGTGCCGGCGCTGAAGATTGGCGACCGCAACCGCCTGCGCTTCGACTTCAGCTTTGCCAGCACCTTGGGCAGCGCCCAGCGCGATCGCTGCCAGACCTCGCTGCCGGTGGACGTGCGTGCAGCGATCGACGACAACTCCACCATCGACCTTTCCGGTTACCACCATTACATCGCCATGCCCGACCTGCGTGCATTCGCCCGCAGTGGCTTCCCGTTCAGCCGCATGGCCGACCTGTCCGAGACGCTGGTCATCATGCCGGCCAAACCTACGGCGATGCAGGTCGGCACTTTGCTCGACACAGTTGGCGGGTTGGCCGGACAGATCGGTTACCCGGCGCTTGGCCTGCAATTGATCGACGACTGGCAACAGGTCGCAGCGGCAGACGCCGACTTGCTGCTGATCGGCAGCCTGCCCGAGGCCCTGCGCGATGCGCCCAACCTTGGTCTGTTGCTCAGCGCCCAGCGTGACTGGTTACTGCAGGGCCGCAGCGCATCGTTGCCCGGTGGCCAGCGTTTCGATACTGAGCCGGTGGCTGCAAGCAGCCGCGTGGCGGTCAGCGCCCAGGCGCCGATTGCGGCCATCACCGGGCTGAAGTCGCCGTTCCACGAGCAGCGCAGTGTTGTGGCCTTGCTGGCCAACAGCGACAGCGATTACGCATTGCTGCGCGACGTGCTTGGCGATGTGGGCAAGCTCGATGCGGTGGCGGGCTCGGTAACGCTGGTACGCAGCAGTGGCGTGAGCAGCCAGTTCGTCGGCGAGCACTACTTCGTGGGCGCGCTGCCGTGGTGGCTGCTGCTTTGGTTCCACTTGTCCGAGCACCCTGTGTTGCTGGCGGTGATTGCGGCTGTTTGTGTGGTGCTGTTCGCCTTCTTGTTGTGGCGGGCACTGCGCTGGGCAGGCAAGCGCCGCTTGGGTGAGGCGGGGTGATGATGCGTCAGATGCTGGTAGGGCTGGTCGCCTTAGGCCTGCCCGTTTTCGCCAATGCCGGGTCGGTTTGCCCATGGCCTGCCTGGGAGCGGTTCAAGGCCGAGCTGGTGAGTGTGGATGGGCGGGTCATCGACCCGAGTGACGAGCGCCTGATCACCACCTCGGAAGGGCAGAGTTACGCGCTGTTCTTTGCCCTGGTAGGCAACGACCGGCAAACCTTCGCGCAGTTGCTGCGTTGGACCAGCAACAACCTCGCCGAGGGTGACCTGGCCCGGCATCTGCCTGCCTGGCTGTGGGGCCGTGACGGGCAGCAGCAGTGGCAGGTGCTGGACGCCAACAACGCCAGCGATGCCGATCTGTGGATCGCCTACAGCCTGCTGGAAGCAGGGCGGTTGTGGGACCAGCCGGCCTACACGCAACTGGGCCAGCACCTGCTGTGGCGTATCGCCGCGCAGACCGTGCGCAAGCTTCCAGGCCTTGGCGTGATGTTGCTGCCAGGTGACTACGGCTTCGAAGACGCCCAGGGTACCCGCCTGAACCCCAGCTACCTGCCGCTGCAGCTGCTCGACCGCTTCAGCGAGGTGGACCCCTTGTGGGGTGAGCTGGCGGCCAACACGCGGCGTTTGTGGTTGGCATCGTCGCCAAAGGGCTTTGCCCCGGACTGGTTGCTGTGGACGCCGGCCGGAAAGCCAGCGGCAGACACGAAACATGGCAATGCCGGTGATTATGACGCCATTCGTGTGTACCTGTGGGTCGGCATGTTGGCCGAGGGGGCGGCGCAACGCCGCGAACTGGTCGCCCATTATGCGCCGATGGCGGCATTGACCCAGCGCCAGGGGCTACCTCCTGAGCACCTGGATGCACGCAGCGGTGAAGCCCGCGGCCATGGCCCGGCGGGTTTCTCTGCGGCCTTGCTGCCATTGCTTGCTGCCTCGCCAGAGCACGTGGCCGGCTTGGCGACCCAGCGCCAGCGCTTGCGCGAACAGCCGGTCGAGGCCAAGGCGTATTACAGCCAGGTGCTGGCGCTGTTCGGCCAGGGCTTCGACGAGGCCCGTTACCGTTTTGACCCGCACGGCCGGCTGTTGCCGGCCTGGAGCGCGCCATGCAGCGAATGATCGGCGTGTTGATGCTGGCGGCAATAACCTGCCAGGCAGATGCGCAACCCAAGGATATCGATGAACAGCGCCAATGGCTGCTGGACCAGGTACGCCGCGGCGAAGCGCTGCACCGTGACGACCTGGTGCGCGATGCGCTGGGCCGTTTGCAGTTGCTTGAGCCGCGCAACCCGGACGTGTTGCTGGCGGCCTTGAGCCTGGCATTGCGCGAGAAGAACAGCAGTGAAGCCGAGCAGTTGAGTGCGCGGATCAGTGCCGTGGCGCCTGGCAGCCTGCAAGCACGTCAGGCCGCACGCCTGCTTGAGCTTCAACAACCGGCGCCTGCACGGCGCTTGCAGCAGGCGCGTCTGCTGGCGGTTACCGGACGTAATGAAGAGGCGCTGGCGGTATACGAACAGTTGTTTGCCGGCGAACCACCCAGCCTTGAATTGGCCCTGGACTACTGGCGCGTGCGCGGCAATCTGCCAGGCCAACGCCCTGAGGCGATCCGCCAGTTGCAGCGGTTGGATCAGCAGTACCCAGGCAGCGCCGGGCTGCGCCAGACCCTGGCTGGTTGGTTGTTCGCCGAAAAGCGTGACCGTGAGGCCTTGGCCCTGCTCGATCAGCTGGCGCGAGACCCCGGTGCACGGGATGCCGCTGCCCAGCGCGAGTTCGACTACCTGTCCGGGCAAGCAGTGAGTGCCACCAGCGCGGCAGCCTGGCAAGCCTTTCTTCAGCGTTACCCGGCTTCGCCGTTGTTGGCACAGGCCAGCGAGACCTTGCAACAGCAGCGCAAGCTGCTGGCCGACCCGGCATGGCAGGCCGGTCAACGGGGTAAGGCATTGCTCGACAAGGGCCGTAATGTCGAAGCCGAAACGCAGCTGCGCCGCGCCCTGCGCCAGTACCCGGGCGATGCCAGCCTGTATGGGGCCCTGGGTTATGCGTTGATGCGCCAGGGCCGCCATGAAGACGCCCATGCGGCGTTCCGCGCGGCGAGCGCCAAGGAGCAGGACACCTACTGGATCAGCCAATGGAAGGACCTGGAGTCGTCCAGCCAGTATTGGGCCCTGCTGAAAAAAGCCGAGCAGGCCCTGGAGGCGAAAGACGTGCGCGGTGCGCGCGCACTTTACCGGCAGGCTCGCCAGCAACGGCCAAAGGATGAATACGCGTTGTTGGGCCTGGCAGATGTCTCGCTGGCCGAGGGCGATGTGGCGGCTGCCGAGCGGCAGTACCTGCAGGTACGGCGTATGGTGCCGGATAACGAAAGTGCCGTGCGTGGCTTGATGCGCGTTTACCAGGCGCAATCGCCAGACAAGGCGCAGGCATACCTGGACAGCCTGCCACCACGGCAGCAGGCGCAGTTCGCCAGCCTGCGACGCAGCCTGGAACTTGCGCGGCTGCGCCAGCAAGGGGACGAAGCCCTGCAGCGCGAGGACTGGTCGACGGCCAGCCATGTGCTGGGCCAGGCTTCGGCCCTGGCCCCCGATGAGCCTTGGCTGGTGTATCAGCTGGCCAACAGTCTGCGTCACCAAGGGCGCACTGGTGAGGCCGACGCGGCATTTGCCAGGCTGGTGCAGCACCAGCCACGTGATCCGGCAACGCGCTATGCCCACGGCCTGTTCCTGGAGTCCAGCGATCGTGATGCCTTGGCTCTGGACAGTCTGAGGGCGGTACCTCAGGCGACCTGGAGCGCGGACATGCACGCGCTGGAGCAGCGTGTTCAACGGCGTATGACCCTGGCCTCTGCGCAGCAGTTGCAGGCACAAGGCCGCAGTGCCGAGGCGACAGCCTTGCTTGAAGCCGGCCTGGCGCGTGGTGAAGGTAGCCCGGACGACTTGATGCTGTTGGCTGACTGGGCAGCCGCGCGTGGTGAACATGGCAAGGCGCGCAGCTATTACCAGCGTGTGCTGGTCGTGCAGCCTGCGCGCCCTGATGCACGCCTTGGGGTGATGGAAAGCGCCGTGGCCGAAGGCAACCTGCAGCAGGCCCGGCACATGCTGGGCGTGAAGGTGCCACAATTTGCCGCTGATGACAGCAACGCCCAGCGGCGCCTGGCGGCGGTGTGGACCGCGTTGGGCGAACACGATCAGGCGGCCAGGCTGCTTGACCGGATTGCCGCGCAGCAGACGCGACCCGATCCGTTGTTGCGGCGCGACGCAGCCCGCCTGGTAGCGCAGGATGACCCTCAACGAGCACTGGACCTTTACGCGGCAGCGATGGCCGATGCGCAGTTGCTGGACCGTGCTGCCGTAGCGCCACGGGATGACCGTGCATTGACCCTGGCCAGCCGCGAGCAGGATGGCGACGACTGGCTGGCCCGCAGCCTGCGCAGTGATGTGGATGCCCTGTATCGCCAGCGCAATACCCATGTGACGCTGATGCATGACTACGGCTGGCGCGAGGATGACGGTACGCCCGGTACTTCGGAACTGAGTACCCAGTCGACCTTGTTGCATGTCGACACTCCTTGGCAGGAGGGCACCGCGTTTGCGCGGGTAGAGCGCACTGGCATGGATGCGGGGTCGTTCGAGCCGAACGATCAGGGAAGCTACACCCCCGACTTCGGCAGCTGCCAGTTTGTTGGCCAGACCGCTGACGGCAAAACACTGCCCGCGTGCACGGGGGGATCGCAGACTGCAAACGGCAGCCTGTTGGCGTTGGGTTGGCAGGGCAGCCGCTGGGCGTTCGACCTGGGCACCACCCAGGGCTATGCAATCAACAACTGGCTGGGCGGCGCAACGGTCAACGGTGACCTCGGGCAGGTTGGCTGGTCGCTGACCGCCTCGCGTCGGCCGATGAGTAATTCATTGCTGTCGTTCGCCGGCGCACGCGACCGCCCGACGGGCGTGCGCTGGGGCGGGGTCACTGCCAATGGCGCCACGCTCGGCCTGAGCTGGGACCAAGGTGGCGACAACGGGGTGTGGGCCAGCCTGGGGCACCATTGGCTGTACGGCGAAAACGTGGCCGACAACCAGCGGACCCGGGCCATGGCCGGCTTTTACCACCGCGTGGTGGAAAAGGCCGACGAGCGTGTACGTGTTGGCGTGACGCTGATGCACTGGCGCCATGACAAGGACCTGGGCGGCTACAGCCTGGGGCAGGGCGGTTACTACAGCCCGCAGCGCTACAGTTCGGTGGGCGTGCCGGTCAGTTATGCCTGGCGCAACTACGACTGGTCGCTGCTGCTGGAAGGTTCCGTCAGCTGGTCTCAGGCCCATAGTGGCAGTAGCCGCTTGTACCCGGGCGCACACATCAACCGCAAGGTACTGGCGCACTATGGCGTCGATTCCAACATCGATGCGATGACTGAAGCCAGCGACAGCAGTGGGTTGGGCTACCGCCTGCGCGGTCTGTTCGAACGGCGCCTGAGTGACCAGTGGGTACTGGGCGGCGGCTTCGAATGGCAGCACAGCGATGACTATGCGCCTAGCCATGGCATGCTCTACCTGCGCTACCTGTTCGAACCGTGGCGAGGCAACTTGGCCCTGCCGGTGACACCGCTGGAGCCTTACAGCGAGTGGCGGTGACGGCAATTGCTGCGTTGCAAGGGGCGCGCCTGCACGGGGCGATGCGGACCAAGGGTTGACACCAGGCACGGCGCCCCACCATTATCCAGCCATACCTACGCAACGGGCTTGCCAGCATGTCCACATCCAACCACGCCATTCTCGCTTCGGGCTTCATCGCCCAGGCAGGCGCGTGCGTTGCCGTTGCCAAGAAATCCAAGAAACAGCCGCTCATCTGACCGAGGCGCGCTGTCTCGTCAGGTGGGCTGACGAGACAGAAGGCGCCAGGTATCCCTGCCACCACTTCCACTCTTCGCCCTGCTGACGCTGACTTTCGGTCAACATCAGGAGTTTTTGCATGTCGAATTTCCGTGGTATCTGGATCGCCCTCGTCACGCCAATGCGCGCCAATGAAATCGACTTCCCAGGCCTGGAAAAGCTGGTGAAGAAGCTGCTCGAAGACGGTGTGGCCGGTTTTGTGGTGTGCGGTACCACGGGTGAGGCGGCGGCGTTGTCCAAGGCCGAGCAACTGGCGCTGCTGGATGCCGTGCTGGCCTGGGTGGAGCCGGGCAGGGTGGTGATGGGCCTGTCAGGTTACAACCTGCGTGAGTTGCTGGCCTTCCAGGCTGAAATCCAGCAGCGTGACATTGGCGGGCTGCTGGTGCCCGCACCTTGCTATATCCGCCCTTCGCAGGCCGGCATCGAAGCCTTCTTCGCCACCGTGGCCGATGCCGCCAGCGTGCCAGTGATCGTCTACGACATTCCCTACCGCACTGGCGTACGCATCGAGCGTGAAACCCTGCGCCGTATCGTGCGCCATCCACGCATTGCGGCGGTGAAAGACTGTGGCGGTGACAACGAGACGACCATGGCCCTGATCGAGGACGGCCACGCTCAGGTGCTGGCCGGTGAAGACCTGCAGATCTTCAATAACCTGTGCCTGGGTGGGGCTGGCGCCATTTCGGCCTCCGCGCATGTGCGCGCCGACCTGTACGTACGCATGGTGCAGCAGGTCGACAGCGGCGACTGGGCCGCCGCGCGTGGTACGTTCTACCAGTTGCTGCCCTGGATCAAGGTGGCCTTTGCCGAGCCCAACCCGGCCGTGGTCAAGGCGGCATTGCAGCTGCAAAGCCTGATTGCAGACGAGCTGCGCGAGCCCATGCAGACGTGCACGAATACCACCCGAGACAAGCTGCAAAGCGTGCTGTGTTCACTCGGCGCCTGAAGCGGCAACGGTTGATGGCGGGTTGACAAGCCGCCACACCCGGCATATACCGTTGGTTGTCAGGAGCCGCGCATCAATGGCGATGTCGCGGCCTCCACACCGAACCCAAAAGAGCAAATGAGCTCTCTCCGCATGCGGAGAGGGCTTTTTTTCGTCCCTGAAAAATAACAACAAGAGGTGGTCAACATGCGTCATGGTGATATATCCAGCAGCAATGACACCGTCGGCGTCGCCGTGGTCAACTATAAGATGCCGCGCCTGCATACCCGCGATGAAGTGCTCGAAAACGCCAGAAAAATCGCTGACATCATTGTCGGCATGAAGCAGGGGCTGCCGGGCATGGATCTGGTGATTTTTCCGGAGTACAGCCTGCAGGGCATCATGTATGACCCGGCCGAAATGATGGAAACCGCCGTGGCCATACCCGGCGTGGAAACTGAAGTGTTCGCCCAGGCCTGCCGCAAGGCCAATGTCTGGGGCGTGTTTTCGCTGACCGGCGAGCGCCATGAAGAGCACCCGCGCAAATCCCCCTATAACACCCTGGTGCTGATCGACAACAACGGCGAGATCGTGCAGAAGTACCGCAAGATCATCCCCTGGTGTCCGATCGAGGGCTGGTACCCGGGCGACCAGACCTACGTTGCCGATGGCCCCAAGGGCCTGAAGATCAGCATGATCATCTGCGATGACGGCAACTACCCGGAAATCTGGCGCGATTGCGCCATGAAAGGCGCCGAGCTGATCGTGCGCTGCCAGGGTTACATGTACCCGGCCAAGGACCAGCAGGTGCTTATGGCCAAGGCCATGGCGTGGGCTAACAACTGCTATGTTGCAGTGGCCAACGCCGCGGGCTTCGATGGTGTGTATTCCTACTTCGGTCACTCGGCGATCATCGGTTTCGATGGCCGTACACTCGGCGAGTGCGGTGAAGAGGAGATGGGTATCCAGTACGCTCAGCTGTCGATCTCGCAAATTCGCGATGCGCGGCAGAACGACCAGTCGCAAAACCACCTGTACAAGATCCTGCACCGTGGCTACAGCGGTATGCATTTGTCTGGCGACGGCGACCGCGGCATTGCCGAATGCCCATTCGAGTTCTATCGCACCTGGGTGCTGGATGCCGAGAAGGCCCGCGAGAACGTCGAGGCCCTGACCCGGCGCACCTCGGGGGTGGCGCAGTGCCCGGTCGGCAGTCTTCCCTACGATGCCAAGGAAAAGGAAGCCCGCTGACGGGCTTGCCCAGCGTGCCTGCGGGCACGCTGTTTCACAAAGTGAGGGGAAGACCATGCCGTTCCTGAACGACCTGCTGGAGCAGACGCGTCGCGATGCGTCCTCCAGCGCTGCACTGAATGCCGAAAACTGCCACACCCGGGCAATCGTCGAGACCCACCAGCGTAGCGAAGACACCCTGCAGTCGCGCTTCCGCTTCGATGTCGCTGCCGTCATGCAGGTAGTACGCAACGAAGTACTGGGCCAGGACGAAGCCTTGCAGGCCATCGAAGATGTACTCACGGTGGTGCGGGCGGATATTCTCGACCCGCGCCGGCCGCTGTTCACCGCACTGTTCCTCGGCCCGACCGGGGTCGGCAAGACCGAGGTCGTGCGTGCCTTGGCCCGCGCCCTGCACGGTGATGCCGATGCCTTCTGCCGGGTCGACATGAACACGCTGGCCCAGGAGCACTACGCCGCTGCTCTTACCGGCGCGCCACCGGGCTATGCTGGCGCCAAGGAGGGTCGCACGCTGTTTGACCAGGCGCTGCTGGACGGGAGCCAGGGGCGTCCTGGGATCGTTCTGTTCGATGAGCTGGAAAAGGCCAGCAAGGAGGTGTCCCAGGCGCTGCTCAATGTGTTCGACAATGGCCTGCTGCGCTTGGCCTCCGGTGAAAAGAGCTTCAATTTCCGTAACACGCTGGTGTTCATGACCAGCAACCTGGCGGCAGACGAAATACGCCAGCACCGGCTGGGCCCGCTGGCGCCGCTACGGCGTCTGCTTGGTCTGCAGGCAGGGCGCCGCGAGCGTTTGCTGGGGCTGGTGCGGCGGCGCCTGGTGAAGCGTTTTTCTGCCGAGTTTGTCAACCGCATCGACAGCACTGTGGTGTTCAATGCCATCGAACAGGAGGTGAGCGAGCGCATCATTGAACTGGAGGTGTCGCGCCTGAACCGGCGTCTTGCCAAGCATCACTGCCGCCTGCAGCTGGATGCGGCGGTGGTTGGCAAGCTGGCCAGCGAAGGCCATGACCTGGAGTTTGGCGCGCGTGCGCTCAAGCGCTTTATCCGCCATGAGCTGGAAGTGCCACTGGCCGAGTACCTGCTCGGTAACCGCATCCCATGCCGGGCAGAAGTGACGTGCATGACGGTGGCCGGCCACCTCGAGCACGGGCGCATCCGTTTTTCGTTGCCGACATGACGGTTGTCACAGGACGGTGTGATGAGTAGACAAGACAGGCAATTGAAGGTGGGCTTGCTGTTCGCCGAAACCGGCGTTACCGCAGCCATTGAACGCTCGCAGCGCTGTGGCGCGCTGCTGGCGGTAGAACAGGTTAACCGCGAGGGGGGAGTGCTCGGCCAGCCGGTTCTGACCTTGGTCGGCGACCCCGGAGGCGACCCGGACCGTTATCGCAACCTGTGTGACGACTATGTGCGCAACCACGGCGTGCGCCTGATGCTCGGCTGCTACATGTCCCACACCCGCAAAGCCGTGATGCCCGTCATCGAGCGCGCCGATGGCTTGCTGTTCTATCCCACGCCCTACGAGGGCTTCGAGTACTCGCCCAATATCATCTACGGCGGGCCGGCACCCAACCAGAACAGCGCGCCGCTGGCGGCATACCTGACACGTCATTACGGCGCCAGGGTCGCCTTCGTCGGTTCCGACTATATCTACCCGCGCGAAAGCAACCATGTCATGCGCCACCTGTACAAGCAGCATGGCGGCGAAGTGGTGGAAGAAGCCTACATGCCCCTGTACCCCTCGGCCGATGACCTGGCCCTGGTGGTCGAGCGGGTGGTGCGTTCTGCCCCCGACGTGGTGTTTTCGACCGTGGTCGGTACGGGGACGGCAAGCTTCTACCAAGCAATGGCGCAGCGCTATGGCAATGGCCCTCGGCCGCCGATCGCCAGCTTGACTACCAGCGAGGCAGAAATTGCCGAAATGGGGGCCGAGGTGGCTCACGGCAACATTGTCGTGGCACCGTACTTCACCAGCGTCGAGTCACCGCAAAGCAACGCATTCGTGAGTCAGTGCCGTGCGTTCTTTCCGGCCGATGTGCGCATCACTGCCTGGGCCGAGGCGGCGTATTGCCAGATGCGCATGCTGTGCCAGGCGGTGAATGCCACCGGCAGCCTGGAGGTGGAGGTAATCCGCAATCACCTGTACCACACGAGCATGGATAGCCCCCAGGGCAGGGTGCAGGTGGAGCAGCAGAACAACCACTCGCACCTGTTTTCACGTATCGGCGAGATCGATGCAAGCGGGCAGATCTGCATCAAATGGCAGTCGCCTACCACCATCCGCCCTGACCCCTATGTGGTGGTTCACAACCTGGACGACTGGACTGCGAGCATGATGGGAGGCGGCCCTTCATGAGTACGTCGAATATCCTGAACACGCTGCGTGAACTGCACGTGGGCATTGTTTGTCCGCCCAGTGAAATCACTGATGCCCTGGTGTTGCAACTGATGCGCATCGGCTGCTCGGTGAAGCAGTGCTGGCCACCGCCCAAGGCGTTCGACACCCACACTGACCTGGTGTTTTGCGGTGTGTTCGAAGGCCGTCACCATGCCGAGCTGGGCAGGCTGCTGGCCCAGGGCGGCGTACGCCTGACCGCCATTGCATTGGTGGAGTACGAAAGCCCGACCATTCTTTCGCAAATCCTGGAGCTGGGGTGTCACGGCGTGATGGTGCTGCCTCTGGACAACCACAAGGTGCTTCCTGCGTTGGTGTGCGCCAGAAGCAACAGCGAAGCCCAGGCCCGCTTGATGCAGAAGAATGCCCAGTTGCAGGAGCGTCTGGAGCACCAGGCCGACATCAACAAGGCCAAGGTCCTGCTGATGGCGGCCCAGGGCTGGCAGGAGCCTGAAGCTCATGCCTACTTGTCGAAAGAGGCGATGAAACAGCGGCTGTCGATGCTGGAAATGGCAAGAAAAACCCTAAAACAATTCGAATGAGAAGAGGTTGCCATGTTGTACGGACTGGTTCTGCTGTATGTGGGTGCAGTGTTGTTCATCAACAGCATCTGGCTGATGGGGCGTATCACCGACCGTGAAGTGGCGGTGATCAACCTGTTTGTCGGTTTGCTCAGCCTGTTGGTGGCGGTCTACCTGATCTTCGTGGTGGGCTCGGCCGAAGGCATCAAGGCCGGTGCCTTGACCCTCCTGTTCGCCTTTACCTACCTGTGGGTGGCCGCCAACCAGGTGCTGCAGGTAGATGGACGCGGGCTAGGCTGGTTCTGCCTGTTCGTCAGCGTGACGGCGCTGGTGGTGACAGTCAGTTCCATCCCTGGCGCCGAAGGGCTGTTGAAGGTGTGGGATGTACTGAACTGGGCGGCGTGGACGGTGTTGTGGTTCAGCTTTTTCCTGTTGCTGGCGCTGGCCAGGAAGATCCAGCGTCTGGTGGCGGCAATGACCTTGCTGTGCGCGATCTTCACAGCCTGGGTGCCTGGGTTGTTGATCCTGTGGCAGCAGATGGGCTGACGGCCATGCGCCCGCTGTGGAGCAGCCTTGCGCTGCTTACGGCAGGCGCTTTTCCATCGGCTGATACACCAGCCCGGCAAACTCACCCACGTCGCCTGCCAGGGTGAATCCGTAGCGTTGGTAGGCGGGTACAGAAGACAGTGATGCCTTTACCGTCACCACCTCAGCGCTGGCATGCTCCAGTGCTGCGTTCATCAGGCGCTTGCCTATACCCTGACGTTGCAGGCCTGGTGCAATGAACAGCATCGCAACGTGGCGGCCTTCCTTGAGCTCGATCAGCCCCGCGATAGCACCTTCGACAAAACACGCCAGCATAAGGTTGCCACCTTGCATGCGCTCGGCAAACGCCTGGGGTGCCGACACCTGGGTAAAGGTCTCGATACCTTGCGCCGACAGCGTGGGCGCGACTGCCTGCATGAAGGCATCCATGCACAAGGCGCAGGCCTGGGGGAGGTCGTCAGGGGTGAGCGTGCGTACTTGCATGGTAATCGTCCTTGTATGGTTTCCTTCTGCTGCCAACTTTAACCTGTTACGGGTTCAAGGGCCGAGCCTTGAGGCGTTAACCCAAAGCACACAGCGCGTGCTTTGATTGGCGGCATCAAGCTGCCGTGGCAGCGCCCGGCTTGCGCTCGCCAATCAGGATGTCTTCGAAGAATGCCCCGACAGGTTCGGTAGGGTGGCACAGCTGTATCTCCAGCACCCACACCACCTCGCTCGGGACAATCTCCACCTCGGCCAGCTTGTCCTGGCCATACAACACATGCGGGAAGTCGGCGATGCGATGCCCGGCCAGGTTGCGCTCCAGCTGCCAACCTTTGGCCTGGGCACTGCGCTCGGCGAAGTCGTACAGTTCACGCCCGGTCAACCCGCGGCCCCAGGCCTGGCGGGTCTCGTCGAACACTTCATGCAGTGCCTTCACGCAGGCGTGGTGCAGGGCGTGCTGGCCAAACACGAACGTATCGCCATAGTCACCTTCATAGCCATCCCATACCGGGCCAACGTCGACCACGACGATGTCCGTGGCGCGTAGCGCACGTTGAAGGTCAATGCCTTGCCGTGGCGTACGCACGGTATCGTCACCAAAACGGATGTAGGTGGGGTGCCAGGTGTGTGAGGCGCCCATCGCCTGCAGGGTATGCGCGGCCATCTCCAGGGCCTGGGCAGTGGTCATGCCGACCTGCAGTTGGCTGGCAATGGCAGCCACGGCCCGCACCGACTGTTCGCGGGCCGCGAGCATGCCGTCCAGCGAATAACGCGGGCCGACCTTTTCCAGCTCAGGGTGCAGTGTGCTGGCTGCTGAAGCCTGCGTTGTCAGTGCACCACTGGCGACAAAGGCCTCGGCCACAAAACGATGGGGCTGTACCCCTGCCGCAAGGCATTGCTCGCGAGTCTGGCTGATCATATTGGCATTGCCACAGGCGTAGACCTGGGCTTCGCCCCAGCGATGCGTCTGGCTGAGCGCCACCTGCTGTATACGGGCCTGGGCCGAGAGTACCGGTTGCCAGCGGAAGTGCGGGTGCACGCTGCTGGACACATCGAGAAATTCGCGATCATAAAAATCCGCCGGCGAAGAGCCGCCCCAGTACAGCGTGACGTCGGCATCGCCGGCCAAGGCCGTCAGCAGCAGCGGCTTGATGCCGGCGTAACCTGTGCCGGTGGCGAAAAGGATCAGCGGGCGTTGGTCATCGTGCTGCCAGGTACAGGCGCCCAGCGGGCCTTCGAGCTTTACCGTTGCACCTGCTTGCAGGGTGGGCAGCAAACCTTCGGTGAACAGCCCACCGCTGACCTTGCGAATGTGAAACACCAGTTGCCCTTGTTCCCGGGCAGGCAGGTTGGCAATGGAGAAACAGCGGCTGTCGCCGTTGTCCAGCTGGAACCGCATGTACTGGCCCGCCCGCACCTCCAGCGGCTGAGCAGGCTGCAACACCAGCTCGACGATATCTGCGCTCAGCGCGCGCTTGCCAACAACCTGTGCCTGGGTTTCCAGTGCCGGGGCGTCCAGTGACCAGCCGGGTATTTCCAGGCGCATGTCGCTGCAGGCGTGGCTCTGGCACAGCAACATCTCGTCGGCGGCCAAGGGGTAGGAAGGCGGCGGTGTGTCCGCATCCCGCTGCTTGTCCTGATGCTGCCCTGAGACCACCTTGACCTTGCAGGAGCCGCAGGCGCCGCGGCGGCATGAAAAGGGTACCGGCAGGCCGCTGGCGAGCATGGCATCGAGCAGCAGCTCCTGGCTGGCTTCGAAGGTTTTGCCCGAGGGCGACAATTCAATGACGTGGCGGCTTTGCATGAGCACCTCGGGGCAAATGGAGGTTCGATTGTTGCTATAGTCCAGGACCAGCAGAACCCCCAGTTTTGGATATTTCATATGGTCCAGCTTCGTAAATGGCAGCCACTGCTCAGGCTCGATGGGGCACAGGCTTCGTACCGACAGATCGTCGAAGGGCTGGTGGCCGCAATCAGCGAGGGTCGCCTGCGCCCTGGCACGCCGTTGCCGGGCACGCGGGAGATGGCGCAATTGCTGAACGTCAATCGCAAGACCGTGATCCTTGCTTATGAGGAAGCCGAAACCAAAGGCTGGCTGCAAAGCGTGCAACGCCGGGGCACCTTCGTCAGCCAGCAGCTGGCGCCTGGCACAGCGGCCGTTTCCGGTGCCGTGCGGCCTTTTGCCCTGGCGCTGCCAGAGGAACCTGCCGTTGCCTACTTCAAGGCGAACGAACAGGCTGTAGCGCAGCAAGGGCGGCCGGGGGCCTTGTTCTTCGACAACGGCGCCTGTGACCATCGCCTGCTGCCACAGGCTGTACTGCATCGCTATTACCGCAATGCCTTGCGCAGCAGCTTCACCAGCAACAGCGTGCGCCACGGCAGCGAGTGCAGCAGCCGCAATCTGCGCAGCGCCCTGGCCGACATGCTGCGGCACAACCGCAGCCTGAACGTTGGCGCCGAGCATATCTGCCTGACCCAGGGGGTGCAGATGTCACTATCCCTGGTGGCCAGTGTGTTGCTCAAGCCGGGTGACGTTGTGCTGGTCGAGCGCCTGAGTTACCCCCCTGCCTGGGAGATCTTCCGTCAGCTGGGTGCCCGCCTGGTGACCGTGGAGCTGGACCATGAGGGTTGCCGGGTCGACCAGCTCGATGCCCTGTGCCGGCAGCACAAGGTGCGGATGATGTACATAACGCCCCATCACCAGTTCCCGACCACGGTCAGCCTGCCAGCCGGGCGCAGGCAACAGCTGCTGGAGCTGGCGCGCCAGCATGCCTTTTGCGTGGTCGAAGAAGATTACGACTACGAATACCACTTTGCCGGGCGGCCCTATCTGCCTTTGGCCAGCGACCGCCAGCAGCGGCACGTGATTTACATTGGCTCACTGTCCAAGCCTTTGGGCAGCACGTTCCGTTGCAGCTATATCGTGGCACCGGTGGAAGTGACAACCGTGCTGGAACGCAGGGCGATGCTGACCCTGGGGCAGGGCGATGCAGTCATGCAGCAGATGTTGGCGGACCTGATCAATGATGGGGAGCTGAAGAAGCACTTGCGCCGGGTCAACCGCGAGTACCGGCGCCGGCGTGAGACCTTGTTGGGGTGTTTGCGCGATGCGTTCGGTGAGCAGATCAGCGTGCAGGCGCCAGAAGGTGGTCTGGCGCTGTGGGTGAGGTTTGCCGATGGGATCAACGTGGATCAGTTGGTCGACCAAGCGCTGGAACGGGACCTGGTGGTGCGCAGTGGGCGGCAGTTTTCACCGTTTGGCCATGCCGAGAATGCCTTGCGCCTGGGGTTTGCTTCGCTGGATGCGGATGAGATCCGGCAGGCGACCCAACGCCTGGCAGACGCAGCGAAAGCGATTGGCAAGGCGCGGTAGCGGATGGCACGGGCTTCGCCCGTGTTCGCGGGCAAGCCCGCTCCCACAGTGATCGCGCTGGCCTCAGGATTTATGCAAAAGGGTTATGCCCTCAAGGGTTTCGAGGCCTCTGGGTCTCAACGCATTCCGTTCGGTTACCGCACATAACCGCATCGCGGCGCCTCAAGCCTGCGCCAGTACCTCCGATAGCAGCACACCCACCCTCGAATCATCGATCAGAAGTGGTGCCAACAAGGAGTACTGCCCGCATGCTTGCCAACCTGAAAATTCGCACCGGAATGTTCTGGGTGTTGTCGCTGTTCAGCCTGACCTTGCTGTTTTCGACCGCCAGTGCCTGGTGGGCCGCCTTGGGTAGCGACCAGCAGATCACTGAACTGGACCAGACTGCGCACCAGTCGGACCGGTTGAACAATGCGTTGCTGATGGCGATTCGTTCCAGCGCCAACGTGTCTTCGGGTTTTATCGAGCAGTTGGGTGGCCATGACGAGAGTGCAGGCAAACGGATGGCGCTGTCGGTGGAGCTGAACAACAAGAGCCAGGCGCTGGTCGACGAATTTGTCGAAAACGCCCGCGAACCCGCCCTTCGCGGGTTGGCAACCGAGCTGCAGGCTACCTTTGCCGAATACGCCAAGGCGGTGGCTGGGCAGCGTGAAGCGACCCGCCAGCGTTCGCTGGAGCAGTATTTCAAGGTCAACAGCGATGCCGGTAATGCCATGGGGCGGTTGCAAACCCTGCGCCAGCAGCTGGTGACCACACTGAGCGAACGTGGCCAGCAAATCATGCTCGAGTCCGACCGGCGTCTGGCCCGGGCACAATTGCTGAGCCTGTGCCTGCTGGGCGTGACCGTGGTGCTGGCGGTGCTGTGCTGGGCGTTCATTGCCCAGCGTGTGTTGCACCCCCTGCGTGAAGCCGGTGGGCATTTCCGGCGCATTGCCAGTGGCGACCTGAGTGTGCCGGTGCAAGGGCAGGGCAACAACGAGATCGGCCAACTGTTCCATGAGCTGCAGCGCATGCAGCAGAGCCAGCGCGACACCCTTGGGCAGATCAACAACTGTGCCCGGCAGCTGGACGCCGCCGCCACGGCGTTGAACGCGGTCACCGAGGAAAGCGCCAACAACCTGCGTCAGCAGGGGCAGGAGCTGGAGCAGGCCGCGACTGCCGTGACCGAAATGACCACGGCAGTGGAGGAGGTTGCGCGCAACGCGATCACCACCTCGCAAACCACCAGTGAATCCAACCAGCTGGCCGCGCAAAGCCGCCGGCAAGTCAGCGAAAATATCGACGGCACCGAAGCCATGACCCGCGAAATCCAGACCAGCAGTGCGCACCTGCAGCAGTTGGTGGGGCAGGTGCGGGACATCGGCAAGGTGCTGGAAGTGATCCGCTCGGTGTCCGAGCAGACCAACCTGCTGGCGCTCAATGCTGCCATCGAGGCGGCCCGTGCCGGTGAGGCCGGGCGCGGCTTTGCGGTGGTGGCGGATGAGGTGCGCACACTGGCCTACCGCACGCAACAGTCGACCCAGGAAATCGAGCAGATGATCGGCAGCGTGCAGGCGGGGACCGAAGCTGCGGTGGCTTCCATGCAGGCCAGCACCAACCGCGCCCAGTCGACACTGGACGTGACCCTGGCCTCGGGGCAAGTGCTGGAGGGCATCTACAGTGCGATCGGCGAAATCAACGAGCGCAATCTGGTCATTGCCAGTGCGGCCGAAGAGCAGGCTCAGGTGGCGCGGGAAGTAGACCGCAACTTGCTGAACATCCGCGAACTGTCCAACCATTCCGCTGCGGGTGCGCAGCAGACCAGCGAGGCGAGCAAGGCGTTGTCGGGGCTGGTGGGGGAGATGACGGCGTTGGTGGGGCGGTTCAAGGTTTGAGGCGCTGCGCCTGCGTGGAACATTAAGATAAGGTTAAACTTATTTAAAGTTCCCCTTGCGGGTTGACTTCGATACTACGCTTGAATAAAGTTCGACCGCCCCGAGCGCGGGGCCTTTTTTCCCTTCACTGAAGAATTCAATGGACACAGTATCTAGTCGCTGTCTGACCCTTGCCGAATGGCCGGGTCAGGCACTTGAACCGGAACACCGGTCCCGACACCCTGGTCGGGCAAGCCGCGCCAGAGCCTGATGCTCCGCCGTGACTTGCCGCCGCCGGTGTTGGCCGGTTGGAGGCAAGCTCATGAACCTCACTTCATTCGTTTCACCTCGCCAGCCTGCGTGCCCTGCGCCGCAGCAGGCCGGCGCCTGGCCGCGGCGTCTGCACGGCTACCTTGACCACCACCAGGACCCCCCAAGTAGATGCGGGGTGCTGGTGCGTGTTCATGCACGCTTGAGCCCCCGCACTGCTCACTGAATAAAAGATATTGAACGGTATCTTTGTGCTCGAACTTTTTACCTTAAAAGTTCGCGGGATAACTATTGCCCTGTGTTTATTAAAAGGAATCAAACCATGGATTGCGCGAGTAGAAAGTTCGCTGCCGACACAACTTCCGACTCTCGGCAGCGGACAGACAACTGTCGGAAAGAACCAGCATTATTCAGCGACCCGACATGCCTTCGTTCACCGCCTGAGTGAAACGTCTGTGTGTCGTGCCGCCGCAGCGGCAGGAGCACAGCAACATGACTGTCAAACACCGTAACACCTCATCGGCCAAGGCCGAACGCGAAACCCGCCTGTCCACCCGCGCCGCCCGTGAAGCGCGCAATGGCCTGGCGGTCACCCTCGCCAACCTCGATGCCAGCGAACAGGGCTTGACCGAGCACGAAGCCGCCAAGCGCCTGGTGCGCGATGGGGCCAACCAGGTTGCCCACGACCATCAACCCCACGCCCTGGTGCAGCTGTTCAAGGCCCTGCACAACCCGTTCATCTATGTACTGCTGACCCTGGCCGGGATCAGCTTCGTCACCGACTACTGGCTGCCGGTCAGTGCAGGCGAAGCAGACGACGCCGACCTGACCAAGGTCATCATCATCATGACCATGGTCAGCCTCAGCAGCCTGCTGCGCTTCTGGCAGGAGTACCGCTCGAACAAGGCTGCCGACGCGCTCAAGGCAATGGTGCGCACTACGGCCACCGTGTTGCGCCGCGAGCAGACCGGGCAAGCCCCGCGCCTGCGCGAAGTGCCCATGGACGAACTGGTGGCCGGCGACATCGTGCAGCTTTCTGCAGGTGACATGATTCCCGCCGATATCCGCCTGCTCGAAGCGCGAGACCTGTTCATCAGCCAGGCCGTGCTCACCGGCGAAGCGTTGCCGGTCGAAAAGTACGACACCTTGGGTAATGTCGCGCAGAAGTCCGCCGCCGAGCATGGCGCCTATCAGGACAACCTGCTCGAGTTGCCGAACATCTGCTTCATGGGGACCAATGTGGTCAGTGGCCGCGCCCGCGCCGTGGTGGTCGCCACCGGCCGACGCACCTATTTTGGCTCGCTGGCCAAGGCCATTGCCGGTTCGCGCAGCCAGACCGCTTTTGACCGCGGCGTGAACAGCGTCAGCAGCCTGTTGATCCGCTTCATGCTGGTGATGGTGCCGGTGGTGTTCATGATCAACGGTGTGGTGAAAGGCGACTGGGGTGATGCCTTCCTCTTCGCGCTTGCCGTGGCAGTGGGCCTGACCCCGGAAATGCTGCCGATGATCGTCAGCGCCAACCTGGCCAAGGGCGCCGTGGCCATGGCCCGGCGCAAGGTGGTGGTCAAACGCCTGAACGCCATCCAGAACCTGGGCTCCATGGATGTACTGTGCACCGACAAGACCGGCACGCTCACCCAGGATCGGATCATCCTTGAGCACCATGTGCGCTTCGACGGCCAAACCGACAAGCACATCCTAGAGCTGGCCTGGCTCAACAGCCATCACCAAAGCGGCATCCGCAACCTGATGGACCAGGCCGTGCTGCATTTCGCCGGCCAGGACCAACAGTTCCAGGCGCCTTACGCCTACGCAAAGGTCGACGAACTGCCGTTCGACTTCATCCGCCGCCGCCTGTCAGTGGTGGTGAAGAATGCCTTGGGCGATCACCTGCTGGTAAGCAAAGGGGCGGTCGAGGAGATGCTCGCCATCGCCACCCATGTGCAGGAAGGCGACAAGGTCGTTGCCCTTGATCCGTGCCGTCGCCAGCAGCTGATGGCCAGGGTCGATGCCTTCAACCAGGACGGCTTCCGCGTGCTGGTGGTTGCCACCCGGCAGATCCCGGCGGCCGAAGGCAAGGCGCAGTATCACACCGAAGATGAGCGCGATCTGGTCATCCAGGGCTTGCTGACCTTCCTCGACCCGCCCAAGGAAACGGCCGGCCCGGCCATCGCCGCCTTGCGCGACATGGGCGTGCAGGTAAAGGTACTGACCGGCGACAACCCGGTGGTCACGTCCAAGGTCTGCCGTGAAGTAGGCCTGGCGCCAGGCCAGCCGTTGCTCGGCCAGGACATCGAGGGCATGGACGACACCACCCTGAAGCTTCAGGTGGAGGAGCGCACCGTCTTCGCCAAGCTCACCCCGTTGCAGAAATCGCGCGTGCTCAAGGCCCTGCAGGCCAATGGTCACACCGTGGGCTTTCTTGGCGACGGTATCAACGATGCCGCCGCCCTGCGCGATGCTGACGTCGGTATCTCGGTGGACAGCGGCACCGACATCGCCAAGGAATCGGCCGATATCATTTTGCTGGAAAAGAGCCTGATGGTGCTCGAGGAGGGCGTGCTCAAAGGTCGGGAAACCTTCGGCAACATCATGAAGTACCTGTGCATGACCGCCAGTTCCAATTTCGGCAACGTGTTCTCGGTCCTGGTGGCCAGTGCGTTCATTCCATTCCTGCCGATGCTGGCGATCCACTTGTTGCTGCAAAACCTGATGTATGACTTTTCCCAGCTGTCGCTGCCCTGGGACCGCATGGACAAGGCGTTCCTCAGCAAGCCACGCAAATGGGATGCCCGCAACATCGGCCGCTTCATGTTGTGGATAGGTCCTACGTCGTCGATCTTCGACATCACCACGTTCGCCCTGATGTGGTACGTGTTCGCCGCCAACAGCGTCGAAATGCAGGCGCTGTTCCAGTCTGGCTGGTTCATCGAGGGCTTGCTGTCACAGACGCTGGTAGTGCACATGCTGCGCACTCGCAAGGTACCGTTCTTCCAGAGCACCGCTGCATTGCCGGTGGTATTGGCAACGGGGCTGGTCATGGCATTGGGTATCTACATCCCGTTCTCCCCGGTGGGCGCGATGGTTGGCCTGGTGCCGCTGCCGTGGGAGTACTTCCCTTGGCTGGCCGCCACGCTGCTGGGCTACTGCGTAGTCGCCCAGGCCATGAAGACCCTCTATATCCGCCGTTTCGGCCAGTGGTTCTGAGCGATGCAAGGAGAGCAGACCATGCGAGTACTGATTTGTGCAGGGCGCAACTACGCCGACACCCGACGCTGCCGCCAGGCCCTGGACGACGTCCAGCGTCAGCGGCCGATCCGGGTATTGATCCACGGTGGCAGCCAGTTTCTTGGTGGGGAAATCGAAAGCTGGGCGCGCGAGCATGGCGCCGATCTGGTGCGTTACCCGCCAAACTGGCAGCTGCACGGCAAGCAGGCCGAACGCTTGCGCAACCTGTTCATGCTCAATGACAGCCGCCCTGACCTGTTGCTTGCCTTGCCCGGTGGCGATGACACCGAGGAGCTGCTGGCCAGGGCCCGTGGCGCCGAGCTTCAGGTGGTGTGCGCCAGGCAACCACGCCAGCCTGAGCGGGACGATTGCAGCTAATGCAAGCGCCTGGAGCCGTACGGTACCTGTAGGAGCGGGCTTGCCCGCGAAGCAGGCGCCTCGGTTTCACGGCCCCACGCTTTGAGCAGCCGCCCTGTGCGGCTGCTCAGCCTGGCTGCGCCGCCAGATCGTTGCTGACGTTGCGCCCCAGCACCAGCACGGTGACAAAGCCACAGCCCACCAGCGCCGTGGCCAGGCTCAGCAGTACCGCCGTGCCCATATGGTCCACGACTTGCCCGCCGAAGAACGAGCCCACGGCAATGATCACCTGGAACATGGCCACGAACAGCGGCATGCCACGTTCGACATCCTTGGGCGCCACGACAAACATCCAGATATTGGCGCAAGCCGGGAACGCACCGAAGGCAAAGCCCCACAGTGCGATCAGCATCGCGGCACCCGTCATGCCGGTGGCGAAGTGCGGGAACAGGGCGGTGCTGACTGCGATCATGAGCGCGACCAGCATCAGGGTATGCCGCACGCTGCGGTTGGCAGCAAAGCCGGCGAAGATGTTGCCCATGAAGCCGGCCACGCCATACAGCAGCAACAATGAACCGATCGTAGGCCCGTCAAAGCCGGCATTCTGTTTGAAGAACGGTGCGACATAGGTGTACGCAGCAAAGTGCGCCAGGCCGATCAGCAACACGGCGATCAAACCGACCCGTGCTTGCGGGTTGATGAACAACGCCGGCAGGTCGCGGATGCGGATGGCCTTTTCCGGCATCAGCCGCGGCAGCAGGAACACCTGTGCCAGCAGCACCGGTACGCCTACCAGTGCAGTGACCAGGAACGTCATGCGCCAGCCCATCAGGCCACTCAGCCAGGTGCCGACAGGCACGCCCACGACCGTCGCCAGGGTTACGCCCGCCATGATGATGGAGTTGGCTTTGGCTACGCCCATCCCGTCAGGTGCCAGGCGGCCGCTGAGGGCGATGGCTGTCGCCCAGAAGCCGCCAATACTGATACCCAGTAGCACACGGCCGACCAACAGCAGGTTGAAGTCACCGGCATAGGCCACGATGGCATTGGCGATGATCATGATCAGCGTCAGGCCGATCAGCAGGTAGCGCCGGTCCAGCGCGCCGACGCCTACGGAAATCAACGGGGCGGCTAACGCGGCCATGATGCCGGGCAGGGTCACCATCAGGCCGGCAAGGCCTGCACTGATGCCCAGGTCGCTGGCCACATCGTTGAGCACCCCCACCGGGAGGAATTCACTGGTGACCAGGGCGAAAGCGCCCACGGCTACCGAGAGGATTGCCAGCCATTGCTGGGTCACGCTTTGTTGGCTGTGTTCGGGAAGGCCGCGAGGGGCCTGGCTGTTGCTTGGCATGGGTTAGGTTCCATGAGGGATCTCGCCTGTAGCAGGCGCAGGAGCGGGGGGATTTGCAGGGGATTGTAGAGGCGGCCGTGCCCGACCGACAGGCAGGCCGCTCGATAGTAATCATCAGTGCAATCGATGAAACGCCTTGTGTAGAGCGCCCTGGCAGCGATTACGCCCTACCGGTGCCGCACCGGTGCAGGCCATGGCGATTTGCAGCCTGCAGCGTCAGCTTCTCTTTCCTGCGTCGTATACCGGGGGGCCAGCGAGTGATCGAACGCACCGTACGGGCTTCGCCGTCGGCTAGGTATGCTGTTGCTCACCCTCCACCCACTGCTGGTAGGTGATGCGGCTGATGTGCTCAGTACGATAGTCGTCGAGGAAGCGGTTGTGCTTGTTTTCTTCGGTGTGATGATGACGGAAGCCACACTTCGCCTGGGCAGCCTGTGACTGGCTGTTGTCAGTGTAGTAGCCACACCACAGTGCCTGCAGTTTCAGGGTTTCGAAGGCGTGGCGCATGACTTCCCGCACAGCCTCCGGAACCAGGCCTTTGCCCCAGTAGGGAACCCCGATCCAGTAGGAAATTTCACCTTCCTGTTCACTGATCTCGAAGTTGCTGTTACTGCCAGTCAGCAGGCCGACACAGCCTACGGCACGTTGATTCTGCTTGAGCTCAAGGG
The DNA here is from genome assembly GCF_036961695.1 of Pseudomonas sp. CGJS7. NCBI lineage: Bacteria > Pseudomonadati > Pseudomonadota > Gammaproteobacteria > Pseudomonadales > Pseudomonadaceae > Pseudomonas > Pseudomonas sp. CGJS7. The sequence goes on from NZ_JBAMDI010000057.1 coordinate 52,443, forward strand.
CGTACACTTCGGGGTGGTTGAACACTTCGCGAATGACCTCGCGGCTGTGCTCCACACTGGTGTGCACAGGCCAGCCCGCAACGGGGCCGACGCGCTCGTCCTTGGCATATTCGTACAAATCAGCAGCGTCGCTCTCCAGCCAAGGGCGAAGCAGCAAACGTTCGGTTTCCAATTTCATGTCCTGTACTCGTGTCTGGTCCGTTGGGCCAGCTTATGGCCGACTGGCCACGCGGTAAACGTCACTACCTTGGCATTATCGGTACTTTTCGAAACTGGACGGGTGCTTGATGCTAGGCTGTTGGCTCTATCTGGCGGTGGTACCGAGTGCGATGCATCACATTCCGAAACTTTACGCGGCTGGTGATCCGATCCAGACAGGTGAAAGCACGCTTGCCGATGGGCAGGGGGCGCCACTGTCGTTCGGTCATGCCTATCTGACACTGCTTGTGTGCCTGTCCGGGGCTGCCCGTTTCACGCTGAACTTCAAAGAACATGCTGTCAGGCGCGCAGATGTGCTGGTGCTGGCCGAAGACACCATAGCCTTGCTCAAATGTCGCTCACGATGCTTCAAGGTGTTTTTCTGCCTGATACCACAAGCACTTGCTGCCGAGGTCGCCTACCCACTGCCCAATTCATTGTTCGTCTTTCTGCACGACCATCCGCACTGTGTACTTGCCGAAAGCGAGAGGCCGCTGCTGGAAGGGTGGCTGATGCAGATGCGCGATATTGTGCGGTGCTGTGCCACTTATCAGCACATCATGCTGCGCAACCAGTTACAGAACCTTTTCCTGAAGATTGCCGAGCAGCTTCCCGTGTTACCGACAGCAGGCAGGGCGTTCAGCCGCAAGGAAGCGCTGAGTTGGCGATTCTGGGAGCTGGTAGGCAAACACAGCACCCGGCAGCGCGAGGTTAAGTTCTATGCCGACGCGCTTAACATCACCCCGTTCTATCTGTCGCAACTGACAAAGGTGTATTTCAATTCCAGCCCGAAAGGTTTGATCGATCGGCAGGTGACCCTGGAAATCAAGGCACTGCTTTCTTACAGTAATCACGCTGTCGGGCAAATTGCCGATGCGCTCAATTTTGCCGACGCGTCTTACCTGTGCCGCTATTTCAAGCGTCAGACCGGTTTTTCGCTTTCCAGCTACCGCAGGCAAGCGCAGAACGTGCAAGGGCAGGGCTGACGCTTGCACAGCGGCGCCTGCCGAGGGCGCTTATCAGCGTGCTCGGCAGGCACGGTACGCTATGGCGAGACCAGCACATCACACTGCGATTCGTTCAGTACATGCTTGGTGACGCTGCCCACCAGCAGTTCCTCCAGCGCGCTTGCCCCCTGCTTGCCGACAACGATCAGGTCGCACTCCAGCTCCTGTTCCTGCTCGGCAATGCGCCAGCCAGGGTCACCGTGCACCAGGATCTGCCGTGCATCGGCCAGGCCGGCAGCCTCACTCAGCGCCGCGAGCTGTACTTGTGCATCCTTGCGGATGACATTGCGGTAGTGGGTGAGGGTGTCGTGGTCGAGATGGGCGAAGCGCACGCTGGCTTCGAACGGGGCTTCGTACGCATGCAGCAGAATGATCTCTGCTTGCGGGGCAATGGCCTTGGCCAATTCTATCGTGCGCAGTGAAACGGACGAAAAATCGACTGGCACCAGCACGGTGCGGTAGGCATCACGAGGGGCCGGCTTGACCACCAGCAAAGGGCAGGGCATGCGGTTGAGCAGTTTCTGCACAGTTGAACCCAGCAGCAGGCGCCGCGCTACGTTCTGGCCCCTGGCCCCACACACCAGCAGGTCGCTGTGCTTGTCCTGCACCACCCGGTTGATCTCCGTGATCACCGAGCCGCTGGCGACCTGCACGCCAGCGGAGATACCGTAACGCTGGAACAGCAGCGCTGCCAGTGCGTGGGTTTTCTCGCCTGCGCTATCCAGTACGCGTTTCAACAGATCGTCATCAGGCGTCACCAACTGTTTGAGGCGCTCGAAGGGTGCCGGGTTGGCAACGTAGACCAGGTCCAGCGAGGCCTGTTGCGCATCGCTCAGGTAGGCAGCGCGCTCAGCGGCGTTGCGGGCATGTGGGGAAAGGTCGGTGGCAACCAGTATGTGTTTCAGCGGGTTCATGTGGGGCTCCTTGGTCAAGGCGCGCACAGCGATCAAGCGGTAAACCTTGCGCACTGTGCACCTGTCGGTACTTGAGTCATTCCTTGCGTGCAGCCATCGTCGCGCGAACCCGGCGCGAGGGCTTGATTTGGGTCAATGGCGTGCAGGTGTAGCGGCAGGTCATGCCTGCCAACAGCACTGCCGGTGTAGCTGCAAGGCTGATTACCCTGGGCTGGCGGGCTGCCTCATTACTGTCTTGACCCTCAGCCTTTCAGCCCGGATTTCCCAGCGGCCTGCCATGAAACCGCATTAACTGTCGCAGCGCTGTCGGCCCTGCAACAGCAGCAGTTCGGTGAGCGTGTCCATGGCCGGTGTTGCCTGGCTGCCTTTACGGGTCACCAGCTCGTAGGGGTCGCTGACCGAGCCCATGCTCAAGGGCAGTATGCTGACCTGCTGATTCATCGCACATTGCCGGGCCACGTCGATCGACACCAGCGCAACGAAGTCAGGACGGTTTTGCAACAGCGACAAGGTCGCCAGGATCGAAGTGGTTTCAACCAGGTGCAGCGGGAAGCGCAGCCCGGCATCGTGAAATTCGCGCTCCAGTTGCACGCGCATGGGCATGTTGGCCCGGTAGACGATCCAGCGGCTCTCGGCCAGGTCGGCAAGGCTCAGGCTTGGCGCATGCTTCAGCGGGTGGTCGATGTTGGCGATGACCGCCAGTGTCTCATCCTGGACAAAGGTGCTGGCGAACAGCTGCGGCGTATTGCTGACACTGGTGCGGCACAGGGCGATGTCCAGGCGGCCGCTCTCGATCTGCGTCAGCAGCGACTGGCTGGTGTCTTCGATGATTTCGAACGACATCTGTGGCTGGATGCTGGCCAGCTGTGACACCGCCTTCATCAGCAACGGCACCGCCCCCATGATCGCCCCCACTGCCAGCCGGCCGCCGACCCCACGCAGGATTGCATCCAGATCGTGCCGCAGGTTGGCGATATCGGTCTGCAACAGGCGTGCGTAGCGGATGGCGCAGTGCCCGGCGGCCGTGGGCTCCAGGCCTCGGTTGGTGCGGTTGAACAGCACGGTGCCGAAGGTGGTTTCGATTTCCTGCAAGGCCTTGCTGGCACCAGGCTGGGTAAGCCCGACGCTGCTTGCTGCACCGAGCAGCGAGCGGTGCTCGTCCAACTCGATCAACAAGCGCAGGTGGCGGGCGTGCAGGCGGGACATGATCGAATTGAGCGATGGGGTCATCTGGTATTCGTCCTGGTTATACCGATATGGATTGTTCTCAATACCATGGCCAGCCGCGCATTCCTATACTGGCGCTGCACAGTGTCGCATCCAGTGCGGCTGAAACGCCCAGAACAATAAAGCCAGGAGCCTGCCAAGCCTTATGTCCCTGATCAACTACATCACCCAGATCCAATTCGATATCGGTGCCATTGCATGCCTGCCTGCCGAATGTGAGCGCATTGGTATAACCAGGCCTTTGATCGTGACCGACCGTGGCGTGCGTGCCGCCGGTATCGTCGATACGGCGTTGAACACCTTCGGCAGCGACACCGCACAACTGCCTATCTACGACGGTACGCCACCCAACCCCAACGAGCATGCCGTGCGTGAGGCCGTGGCCATGTTCAAGGCAAATGGCTGTGATGGCATTATCGCCATTGGCGGTGGCTCGGCGATCGACCTGGCCAAGGGGGTGGCCGTGTGTGCCCGGCACGACGGCCCGTTGAAGAGCTTTGCGGTGATCGAGGGCGGCCTGGCCCGGATCACCCCGGCAACCGCGCCGGTGATTGCGGTGCCGACCACGGCCGGCACGGGGAGCGAGGTCGGGCGCGGCGCCATCCTGATACTCGAGGACGGGCGCAAGGTGGGGGTGATCTCGCCCCATGTGGTGCCCAAGGTGGCCATCTGTGACCCGGCACTTACGCTCGGGCTGCCAGCACAACTCACGGCTGCCACCGGCATGGACGCGATTGCCCACTGCCTGGAAACTTTCATGGCACCTGCGTTCAACCCGCCTGCCGACGGCATTGCCCTGGACGGCCTGTGGCGGGCCTGGCGCTTCATCGAACGAGCCACCCGCGAGCCGGGCAACCTGGACGGGCGCATCAACATGATGAGCGCATCGCTGCAAGGTGCGCTGGCCTTCCAGAAAGGCCTGGGCTGCGTGCACAGCCTTAGCCATGCGTTGGGCGGGATCAACCCACGCCTGCACCACGGCACCCTCAATGCGATCTTCCTGCCTGCCGTCATCAGCTTCAACCGCACGGCCGAAACGGTGGTGAGTGAACACAAGATGCAACGCATCGCCCAGGCGATGGGGCTGGCCGATGACAGCCAGATCGAAGATGCCATTCGCGACATGACCCGTACGCTGGGCCTGCCGACCGGCCTTGGCGAACTGGATGTCAACCCGGACCTGTTCCCGCGCATCGTCCAGGGCGCGTTGGCCGATCACAGCCACCGCACCAACCCACGTGAGGCATCTGCCGAGGACTACCAGTGGCTGCTTGAAGCGTCGATGTAAGCCGTTACCTGCTGTTCAACCAATAACAACAAAAGTGAACGCCCATGAATACCAAATATGCGCAACCCGGGCTTGCCCGCGAACCTGAAGCGGTCGCCAGCTCGAACCCGTTCAGAAAGTACCAGGTCATCACCGTCAGCCTGTTGCTGGTGATCGGCATCATCAACTACGTCGACCGCAGTGCGCTGTCGATTGCCAATACGTCCATCCAGCGCGACATGGGCATCACGCCGTCACAGATGGGCATTCTGCTGTCGGCGTTTTCCCTGGCGTATGCCTTTTCGCAACTGCCCTTGGGCATGATCATTGACCGCCTGGGCAGCAAGATTTCTTTGGGGGCGGCCCTGCTGGGCTGGTCGGTGGCACAGACGGCTTCTGGCCTGATCAACAGTTTTTCTGCATTCATCGGGCTCAGGGTGGTGCTGGGAATTGGCGAGGCGCCGATGTTCCCGTCGGCGGCCAAGGCGCTGGCGGAGTGGTTCGAGGCCGAGAAGCGGGGGACGCCGACCGGCATCGTGCTGTCATCGACCTGCATCGGGCCGTGTCTGGCGCCGCCGTTGCTGACGCTGCTGATGGTCACCTGGGGCTGGCGCGGCATGTTCATCGTCACCGGTGTATTTGGCATTCTGCTTGCCGCCTGCTGGTTCGCCTTCTACAAAAGCAAGGCGCGGTACCTGGCCGAACTGCCTGCCGAGGAGCGTGAGCAACTGCTGGCAGCCCAGGCGCATAAACAGGCGGTGCCAAGCGCCAGGCCCAGTGTGCAGGCACAACTGGCGGCGTGGGCCGAACTGTTCCGCCACAAGAGCACCTGGGGCGCAGTACTGGGCTTCATGGGGGTGATCTACATGCTGTGGCTGCACCTGACGTGGCTGCCGGGCTACTTCGAGCGCGAGCATGGCTTGAGCCTGTACCAGACCGCCTGGGTGGTTTCACTGGCCTATGTGTTCGGCGCCTTGGGCACCATTGTCGCGGGCCGCATCTGCGACCGCCTGGTGAAGAACGGTGCCAGTGTGCTGGGTAGCCGCAAGCGGGTTGTAGTGACTGCGTTGCTCGCGGCGGCCGCATTCACCGTTCCCCTGTCGTTCGGTAGCGGCTTCCTGCTCAGCGTGGCGCTGCTGTGTTGCGCGCTGTTCAGCGTGAACATGGCCAGCTCTACCGCATGGATGATCGCCAACACCGTGGTCGATAGCCAGCGCGTGGCCTCGTTTGGCTCGATCCAGAACTTCGGTGGCTACCTGGCAGGCTCTGTGGCGCCCATCGTGACCGGGTTCAGCATTCAGCAGACCGGGTCCTTCGCTTCGGCATTCCTGATCAGTGCCGCCGTGGCCGCGGTTGCTGCGATGGCTTATGTGTTGTTGTTGAAGCAGCCGGTTTCCACTGATCGCTGAGCATGCCCCTGCAGGCGGATTTCATCAGGTAGCTCAATAACAATTTGTGATGATTGGCATCATGACAATATATTTATCTTTATCAATTTCAGGCCATAGCATCTGTTGCCCGCCATCGCCTATCTCAATGAGGTCTTGATGAACCGTTCGCTCTTCGTACACCAACGTACTGCAGCCTTGCTACTGCAACACTGGCGCAGCGGTGACCTGCTGACGGAACTGCCCGCCAGCCTCAAGCCCGAGACGTTGAAACAAGGCTATGACAGCCAGGACCAGTTGTTTGCCGCTGCCGCAGGCCAGCGCGCCGGGTGGAAGCTGGGCGTCGGCAGCCCGGCTGGCATGCGTGCCGGCAAGTTGTCGCGGCCCTTGATTGGCCAACTGGAAGCGGGGCGTTGCCATGCCGATGGCGCACATATCCCGCTGCCAGCGGTTACGCCGGTGACCATCGAATGCGAAATTGCCTTCGTGCTGGACCGGGATATTCCTCCGCAAGCCGGGCGCGTACCGGTGAGTGAGGATATTCGCGCCACGTGCGTCACCTTTGAAGTGGTGCGTTCGCGCTTTGTCGACCGCAAGGCTGTCGGCTGGCCAAGTTTTGTGGCTGACAACGTGGGGTTTGAAGCATTGGTGGTCGGCAATAGCCTGGGCGCCGGTATCAATGTGCCGTTGCTCGCCGACCTGGCCGAAACCACCGAGGTGCATGTGGATGGTCAATGGCGCGCCGGTGGCTTGTCTGGCGATGCGGCCACCGACCCGCTGGTGTCGCTGGCTCACCTGTACGCGCACGCTGCCGAGCGTGGCCAGACCCTGAAGGCCGGGGATGTCGTGACCACCGGGGCCATGTGCCAGCCGTTCGACTTGCATGAAACAGGCCACCAGGTCAGCGCCAGGTTCCTTGGCCAGGCCCTGACGTTCACGCTGTAACGGCCGACCATTGCTCGAACGCTGCCTGCATTCTTTGCCGGGTCTGTGGGTCGGCGGGGATCAGGTGTTCGATGCGCAGTGACTGCACGGTGACATCCTGCGGCATGCCAAAGGTGGTGAACGTGGACAGGAACCGCAGCTCACCATACGGGGTGTTCACGCGGGTCAGCAGCAGAGGAACGGCTGTCGTCATCTGGCACGGGCTTGCCGGGGCCGGCAAGTCGCGCAAGCGCGCTGCCAGTGCCGGATTGCCTGCGGCCTCCCTGGAGGCACGTTGCCAGGCAGCAGCGCGGATTTCCGGCGCGTTGGCCAGGTGATCACCCAGACCACCGGGGCACAGCAGTGTCTGCAGCAGGTTGAGGCCGGTTGCCGGCTGTGCGCTGACACCGGCCATCGCCAGCAGCAGCCCGGTACTGGCGTTGGCGGCGATGACGTCCCAGTGGCTGTCGATGACGATCGCCGGAGCGGGGTTGTTCACCTGCAGAATATGCTCGATGGCAGTATTCACCAAGGCCAGTTCAGGCGCATCGAGCGGCGTGGCGGCGTAGCGGGGTGCGTATCCTGCAGCAACGAACACTTCGTTGCACCGCTCCAGCGGCGCATCCAGGGCCGAGAGGAGGGCATGCAACGTGCCTGGGCTGGCTTTGGCGCGTCCTGTTTCCACGCAGCTCAGATGACGCTGCGACAGCCCCGTCAGCAGCGCCAGTTCCAGCTGGCTGAGGTTGGCCTGACGGCGCAGTTCGCGAAGATGCTGGCCCGCTGAGATATGCGGGGCAGGGGTGCTGCGATGGAACAGATGCTGATTCATGCGTTGCCCTGATCGTCCTTGAGTGCAATGTCCATGACCTCACGGGTCATTGAGTGCAAGCAACCCTATCACTACTGTGCCGGCAAACCCTATCAAGGAGAGCTATATGGGCTTGCGTATCTGCGCGCTGGCAATACTGGTGCCGTTTTCGCTGTATACCGGCTGGACCATGCTGATTGCCGAGCAATCGCTGCTGGCATTCGGGCTGGCACTGCTGGCGCGGCCGGACACGGCCCAGGTGGTCATCGACCTGTACCTGATGGCCGGGCTGGCCGGTTGCTGGATGGTGAGAGACAACCGCATGCGCGGCAGAGCCGGGATCGCGGTGCTGCCTTACCTGCTGCTGACCGTCGTGTTCGTTTCGCTGGGGCCGTTGCTGTACCTGGTGATCAGAGGCGTTGCCGAGGGGCGCCAGCCATGAGCAGTGCCTTGCAGGTTTATGCGCTGTGTGTGGTGGTGCTGTTCCTCAAGATGTTCCTGGTTTCCTGCTATCAGGGCTATCACCGCTTGCGCTTCGTCGCGTTCACCAATCCGGAGGACGCTGCCGTGTTCAGGCGCATCGCCCAGGCCGCAGAACGCCCGCAGGTGATACGTGCTGCCAAGGTTTGGGCCAACGACCTGGAGAACATTCCCATGTTCTTTGCCCTCGGCGGGCTGGCTGTTGCTCTGGAAGCCGCCACGCTACCGGTGCTGTGGCTGAGTGTGGTGTTCACGGTTGCCAGGGTCTTGCACACGCTGGCCTACCTGCGGGGTTTGCAGCCCTGGAGAACGTTGTTCTATGGCATCGGGGTCATTTGCCTGCTGGGATTCTGCTTAGTCATCACCGCGAGAATAGGCAGCTGAACCAAAATATTGCATGAGTCATCTTGATGCTTTCACATAGCAGTACTAATACTTAAGCACTGCCGAAGGGGATGATCATGCAGACACGCTTCGTTGTGGTTCCCGCAGTGCCACTCAAGAAAGAGGCTTATCCTCGGCGGCTTGGCTTTCCTGCCGCACTGGGGGAGGGTTACGACCTCTACGACACCCAGGACAAGATGCGTCTGAGCCTGAACTTTTCCACCCGTGCCCAGGCTGAGTTCGAATGTGCATGCCGCAACCGCTGTGGGGATGGCGGTGATACAGGTCTCGCCGGCATCGGCTGATCGCCTGCAGTGGCCAGGTTCCTGTTCCTGGTGCTGCGTTGCAGGGTCTATCGACACCTTCAAGCGTTTGCGTCGAAGCCGGAGCCGTTTCAGGATTCCGGCTCGGCGCCTGATGGCACAGTCGATAAGCTCTACCGCGCGGCCTGCCATTCAATAGTCACAAAGTTGTAACACAGCTGATGCAAAGTGTGCCGGCCATCACATGGAGCACATTTTGATGAAACGCCTGATGAAGTCTGCTGCACTCGCCGTTGCCGTTTCCCTTTGCGCCACCTCGGCAGCCTTTGCTGCAGAAAACGTTCGGTTGACCGGTTCGGGCGCCAGCTTCCCTGCACCGATCTACCTGACCTGGTTCAAGGACTTCAGCAAGAACACGGCTGGCGTCACCGTCGATTACCAGTCCAAGGGCAGCGGCGCGGGCGTTCAGGACTTCCTGAACAAGACCGTCGACTTCGCCGCCAGCGACTCGGCCATGAGCGAAGCAGACATTGCCAAGGTTGGCGAAGGCGTGCAGTTGCTGCCAATGACCGCCGGTGAAATCGTCCTGGCTTACAACCTGCCGGGCAACCCTAAAGGTCTGAAGCTGCCGCGCGACGTCTACTCCAATATCTTCCTCGGCAAGATCACCCAGTGGAACGACCCGCAAATCGCGGCGGCCAACCCTGACCTGAAGCTGCCTGCCACCCCGATCACCGTGGTCGTGCGTGCCGACTCCAGCGGCACCACTGCCGTCTTCACCAAGCACCTGTCGGCCATCAACGCTGACTTCAAGCAAGGGCTGGGCGAAGGCAACACCGTCAACTGGCCGGCCACCGACAAGTTCATCAAGTCGCCGAAGAACGACGGCGTAACCGCCACCGTCCGCCAGACCCCGGGCGCCATCGGCTACATCGAGTACGGCTTCGCCAAGCTGGCCAAGGTCGACTTCGCCATGTTGCAGAACAAGGCTGGCCAATACGTCGTGCCGAATGCCGAGAGCGGTGCCGAAGCACTGGCTGCGGTGAACATGCCGGAAAACCTGGTGGCCTGGCTGCCTGACCCGGACGGTGCCAAGTCCTACCCGATCACTTCCTATACCTGGATGATTTTCCGCAAGGACAACGGCAACCCGGAAAAAGCCAAGGCCATGCGTGAAATGGTCGAGTACAGCCTGACCAAAGGCCAGACCATCGCCGACTCGATGGGTTACATCCCGCTGCCGCCGTCGGTAGTCGACCAGGTGCGTAAAGCGTCCGCCAACATCCAGTAATACCCAGGCGCTCCCGGTATTGGCATGAAGCCATGCCGGGGGTGTTTGTCCCTTGTCCCGGAACTCGCCAATGAACACTCCTTTTGCCATACCGGATAACCCCGACTCCGCGTGCCAGCCACCGTCTGCGAAAGACTTTCTGGTCGATCGCACCTTCCGTGCGCTTGCGCGCATTGGCGTGGTGCTGGTGCTGGCGCTGGTCTTCGCGCTGGTCTACGAAGTCGGCCGCAAGGCACTACCTGGGATTGAAAAGCACGGTTTTGACGTGTTGTTCGGCAGCGTCTGGGACGTTAACCAAGGCAAGTACGGTATTCTGCCAGCGATCTGGGGGACGCTGTACAGCGCCTTGATCGCCCTGTTGATCGCCGGTTTCTTCGGCGTCAGCATGGCCATTTTCCTGACCCAGGATTTCCTTCCGGCCAAGCTTGCCGCGGTGTTTCGCACCATCGTCGAGTTGCTCGCCGCCATCCCCAGCGTGGTGTACGGCCTGTGGGGCATCTATGTGGTCATCCCGGCGATTCGCCCGTTGACCGCCTGGCTGAACAGCGAGCTGGGCTGGATCCCGTTTTTCGGCACCTCCCTGAGTGGCCCAGGCCTGCTGCCTGCGGCGCTGGTGCTGGCGATCATGATCCTGCCGACCATCGCGGCGGTTTCCCAGGATGCGCTGACCAGCGTACCGATGAAAACCAAGCAGGCTGCCTACGGCATGGGTACCACCCACTGGGAAGCCATCCTCAAGGTGATGGTGCCCTCGGCGGCTACCGGCATCTTCGGTTCGCTGGTGCTGGGGCTGGGCCGTGCACTCGGTGAAACCATGGCGCTGGCCATGCTGGTCGGCAACGCCAACACCATTTCCCTGTCCTTGTTCGCACCGGCCAACACCCTGGCGGCGCTGCTGGCGCTGAACTTCCCGGAAGCCGGGCCGAACGAGGTCGAAGTGCTGATGTACGCGGCACTGGTACTGATGTTCATCACCCTGCTGGTGAACGTGCTCGGCTCGATGATCATGCTCTACGCCCAGCGTGGTAACAAACAATGACTGACCTGACGACTCCTGTAGCCGCGTTGCCCAGCCTGCAGCGCAAGCTGGAAGGCCGCGCCCTGCGCAGCCTGGTATTGACCACCCTGGCATGGTTCGCGGCACTGGTGGCCAGCGTGCCGCTGATTTCCGTGCTGTACATGCTGATCACTCGCGGCGGGGCACGCCTTAACCTGGAAGTGTTCACCGAACTGCCGCCGACCGGCTTCGAGATGGGCGGTGGTTTCGGTAACGCCATGGCCGGTACCTTCGTCATGGTCGGCATTGCCGCCGCCATCGCTGTGCCGGTCGGTATCCTGGCAGCGGTGTTCCTGGCCGAGCTCGGCCCCGACAGCAAGCTGGCCAACACCGCGCGCTTTGCCGCCAAGATGCTCACTGGCCTGCCATCGATCCTGGCCGGGGTGTTTGCCTACGCCCTGGTAGTGATGACCACCGGTACCTACTCGGCACCGGCAGGCGGCGTGGCCCTGGCGGTGCTGATGCTGCCGATCGTGGTGCTCACCGCTGAAGAGTCGATGAAGATGGTGCCCAAGATCATGAAGGATGCTGCCTACGGCATGGGCTGCACCCGTGCCCAGGTGATCTGGAAGATCGTCCTGCCCACCGGCCTGCCGGCCATCCTTACCGGGGTGATGCTGGCCGTGGCCCGCGCGGCTGGCGAAACCGCGCCACTGCTGTTCACCGCATTGTTCAGCAACTACTGGATCTACCACGACGGCGACCTGGCGGTGATGAACCCCACAGCCTCGCTTGCGGTACTGATCTACAACTTCTCCGGCATGCCGTTCGACAACCAGCTGGAGCTCGCCTGGGCGGCCTCGCTGGTGCTGGTAATGATCGTGCTGGTCATCAACATTTTGAGCCGAGTCTTCGGCAAGCCCAAGTATTGAGAAAGGGAGCATCCAACTTGAACGTATCCACTGCGCAAAGAGCCGCTCCCATGGTCAGCGAAGCCCCCATCGTCATGGACTGCAAGCTCGACAAGATTTTCTACGGTAACTTCATGGCCGTGCGTGACAGCCATGTGCCGATCAGGAAAAACGAGATCACCGGTTTCATCGGCCCTTCGGGCTGCGGCAAGAGTACCGTGCTGCGTAGCTTGAACCGTATGAATGACCTGGTGAAGGGCTTCCGTTTCGAAGGCCATGTGCACTTTCTTGGGCAGGATGTCTACGGCAAAGGCGTCGACCCTGTTGTAGTGCGCCGCTATATCGGCATGGTGTTCCAGCAGCCCAACCCGTTCTCGATGAGCATCTTCGACAATGTGGCCTTCGGCCTGCGCCTGAACCGCTACAAAGGCGACTTGGGCGATCGCGTGAAGCACGCCTTGCAAGGCGCCGCGCTGTGGGACGAAGTGAAGGACAAGCTCAAGGTCAGCGGGCTGTCGCTGTCCGGTGGCCAGCAGCAGCGCCTGTGCATCGCCCGTGCCATCGCCACCGAGCCGGAAGTGCTGTTGCTGGACGAGCCCTGTTCGGCACTCGACCCGATTGCCACCCGCCGCGTGGAGGAGCTGATGGTCGAGCTGAAAAAGGACTACACCATCGCCCTGGTGACCCATAACATGCAGCAGGCGATTCGTGTGGCCGACACCACCGCTTTCTTCTCGGTGGATATTTCCCAGGGCACCCGCACCGGCTACCTGGTCGAGATGGGCCCGACCGCGCAGATTTTCCAGAACCCGCGCGAGCAGCTGACCAGCGACTACATCAGCGGCAAGTTCAGCTAAACCCTGCAAGCTCAAGGTGGGCGGGTGTTGCAGCCAGGAAGGTTGCAACACCCGGCCGCGTTACCTTCCGTTAAAGTGTTACCCGGGATTACCAATGCGAGCGACGCGTCGTCTTGATCTGTCAGCGGTAGAGTGCGCACTGCGCGAGGTGCAGGGCCGTTTTGCCGAACTCAGCCAGCATTTCACCGAACCGCGGGACCCGTTTACCGACGAGGTGCTGCTGAATGTGGTTGAAGGCTATGCGCTGATTGACGACTATGTCGCTCGCGGTATCGACCTGTTCGACCTGCAACAGCTGAACCTGATGCTGGAAATCAATGCCATCGTGCTATGCGGCAGCGATCCGGCCCGTCGCCTGGAATTCGCCCCGCACCTTGCGGCAACCGAAGCGCACTTTTTCAACAACGTGGAAGGTGGCATCAAGGATTTGTACAACTGGTACTGCTCGTACCGCAGCGATTCCATCTGGAAGCGGGCAGCGGGTGTGTATGTACGGATCCTCAGCAAGCCGCAGCTGTTCATCGAAGGCAACAACCGCACGGGTTCGCTTATTGTCAGCTATTTGCTGATGCGTGCCGGGCTGCCGCCATTCGTGCTGTCGCTGGACAACGCCGAGGGTTACTTCAACCCGTCCTCGGTCATACGCAACTCCGCCAAACACGGTGTCAAGGCTTTGTACGAACTCCCCAAGATCAAGAAAAAGTACGCTGCTTTCCTGGAAGCGAAAGCACCTGAGCCCGGCAAGTTCTTCCTGAACGGCGCGCCCGTGCCTGCCTGCGAGGGGAGCCGCTGATGCAAGGTTCATCCCTGTTCGCACGAGGGCGGCAAGCCATCGAACGCAAGCTCAAGCGTGGCCAGGTACGCATTTCGTTCGATATCGACGACACGCTGGCCTGCCTGCCCGAACACGCCGCCGCCGAGGACAGCAAGCTGCCAGGTTTCGTCCATCGCTGGCTGGGTGAGCCCCTGCGCAGCGGTACCCGCGAACTGATCCGCGACCTGCGCCGCCAGGGCTGCAGCATCTGGATCTACACCTCCTCGGGGCGTACCCCGGCTTACATCCGCCGCTGGCTGATGCTTTACGGCATTCATGTCGATGGCGTGGTCAACAGCGGTCGGCACCAGCACATCCTGGCCCAGCGCGGGCTGGAGAACGCTCCCTCCAAGCTGCCTTCGGCTTTTGATATCGATCTGCACGTGGATGATTCCGAAGGTGTGCGCCTGGAAGGTGTCGACCACGGTTTCCGCGTGGTGGTGGTGTGCCCGAAGGATGAGCACTGGGCGCAGAAGGTGAAGGACGCGGTGGTGGATGTGCAGGCACGGCTGGCCTGGCAGCAACCGCACCGCTATGAGATGCCCGCTTGCCAGCGTCCGCAGGCACTGGCTTCCTGAAGCCAGGAGATTCCGCTCAGACAATGTAATGGGGGCTGCTTCGCAGCCCTTCGCGGGCTCGCCCGCTCCCACAGGGGTCGTGGATATCCTGAAA